>DAORDK010000026.1:0-34067 GCA_035345935.1 Rhodocyclaceae bacterium
CTGCACCTGCACCTGCACCTGCACCTGCACCTGCACCTGCACCTGCACCTGCACCCGCAGCGGACGCCGCTTCGGAAAAGGCCCAGGCCCAGCCTCGTGCCGACTCCACCGCCGAACCTCCCGCATTGGCTGCCCCACCGCCGCCCGCCGCTAACGTTTCCAAGAGCCCTCCCCGGAGCCAGTCCCAAGCTCGGATTGAGCCCCGATCGCCGCCGGCGAAAGAAACGGTACAGCCGCTCCCGCCTCCTCCCGCAACCGCCGGAGCCGCCGTCCACGACGCGGCACCCCCGGCGCCAGTCGTCGCCCCAAGGGCGCCGTCCGCCGCCGAAATCAGCGCGGAAGCACCTGCAGCTGCCCCGGCCGCCCCCGCCGCCGCCGCGATCCGGGCCGAGCGCAAAGTCTTGCCCACTCCCGACCGGGAGGCTCGGCGGGATGCGGCAATACGAACTCCCGCCGAGTGGATCGAGGAAATCCGCGATCTGCGCCGCCGAGGCGCCGTGGCGGAAGCGAACCGCCGCCTCGCGGATTTCCGCACGGCCTTTCCCGACTATCCGCTGCCCGACGACCTCCGCTGAAGGAGCCTAGCCCACGCTCACCTCCCGTCATCCTGGCTGGCGGTCGATTCGAGAAGGCGAATCGGTGGCGGGCCAGGCCTTAACCCCATTTCGGAATTTCCGGCGTTTACCCGATCACCTCAACCTGACCGGAGAATTCCATGAAAGTCCTGCTCGCTCTACTGGCCTGCGCCGCCACCCTCGCCTCTTCCGCTCACGCGGGCTCCCTCGTCGATGTCCAGGTCACCGACCGCAGTACGGGGCAGGTCCTGGAAACCTACCGCCACCAGGGCCGGCTCTACGTGGTGGGAACCCCGGGCAGCCGCTACGCGGTGAATCTCATCAACAAGACGGGAAATCGGGTGCTGACCGTCCTCTCGGTGGACGGCGTCAATGCCGTGAGCGGTGAAACGGCCGCGGCCAGCCAGTCCGGCTACGTCCTCGGCCCCGGCCAGACTGCGGGCATCTCCGGCTGGCGCAAGAGCCAAGACGAGGTCGCCGCCTTCTACTTCACTTCGGTGGCCGACAGCTATGCCGGCCGCACCGACCGGCCGCGCAACGTGGGCGTCATCGGCGTCGCCGTCTTCCGCGAGTCGGAACCGCCCCGCCCTGCACCGTTGCCGGCCCCAATGACCTCCCGCGACAGCGCCGAAGCCGACGCCGGCCCGCTCGCCAGCAGCGCACGCGGCGAAGCCAAGGCCGCCCAGGAGCAGGCCGCCGAAAGCCGCCTGGGCACCGGCCACGGCGAACGCATCGCGGCCCGTAGCGAATTCACCGAATTCCGTCGCGCGACCGAGCGGCCGGCGGAAATCCTCGCCCTCTACTACGACAGCCGGACCAACCTGATCGCAAGAGGCATCATTCCGGCGCCCTCACCCTACGGGCGCCCCAACCCCTTCCCCGGCGGATTCGTTCCCGACCCCAAGGGCTGAGACCCGGGTCCTGCCGGGGCCGGAAAGTGCCGGCAACCGCGTATAATTTGCGGTTTTTCCAGAGACTTTTCCGCCCCCGGCCATGCAGGACAAATACCAACCGGCAGCCATCGAGCGCGCCGCCCAGGAGCACTGGGTCAAGACCGCCGCCGCCCGCGCAGTCGAAGACACCACCCGCCCCAAGTACTACTGTCTCTCCATGTTCCCCTACCCGTCGGGGAAACTGCACATGGGCCATGTGCGCAACTACACCATCGGCGACGTCCTCTCCCGCTTCCACACCATGCTGGGCTACAACGTCCTGCAGCCCATGGGCTGGGACGCCTTCGGCATGCCCGCCGAGAACGCCGCCCTCGCCAACAACGTGCCGCCGGCCGGGTGGACCTATTCCAACATCGACTACATGAGAAAGCAGCTCCAGTCCCTCGGCTTCGCCATCGACTGGGAGCGCGAGCTGGCCACCTGCACGCCCCAGTACTACCGCTGGGAGCAGTGGTTGTTCACCCGCCTCTACGACAAGGGCCTGGTGTACAAGAAGCTGGGCACGGTGAACTGGGATCCGGTGGACCATACCGTGCTGGCCAATGAACAGGTCATCGACGGCCGCGGCTGGCGTTCCGGCGCCCTCGTCGAGAAGCGCGAGATCCCCATGTATTACATGAAGATCACCGCTTACGCCGAGGAACTGCTCGCCGAACTGGACAAGCTGCCGGGCTGGCCGGAGCAGGTCCGCCTGATGCAGAAGAACTGGATCGGCAAGAGCATTGGCGTGCGCTTCGCCTTTCCCTATACCCTGGACGGCAAGCAGGACCAGCTGTGGGTGTTCACCACCCGCGCCGACACCATCATGGGCGTCACCTTCTGCGCCGTCGCCGCCGAGCATCCCCTGGCCACCCGCGCCGCCCAGGACAACCCCGAACTCGCCGCCTTCATCGAGGAATGCAAGCAGGGCGGCGTCGCCGAGGCCGACCTGGCGACCATGGAAAAGAAGGGCATGCCCACCGGCATCTTCGTCGACCATCCCCTCACCGGCGACCAGGTCGAGGTCTGGGTCGGCAACTACGTGCTGATGGGCTACGGCGAGGGCGCCGTCATGGCCGTGCCGGCCCACGACGAGCGGGATTTCGCCTTCGCCAAGAAGTACGGACTGGCCATCAAGCAGGTCATTGCCGCCGCAGGCGAGGCCTTCAGCCTCGACGGCTGGCAGGAGTGGTACGGGGACAAAACCAAGGGCGCCTGCGTCAATTCCGGCAAGTACGACGGCCTGGCCTATGACGCCGCAATCGACGCCATCGCCGCCGACCTCGCTGCCAGGGGCCTGGGCGAGAAGAAGGTCCAGTTCCGCCTGCGCGACTGGGGCATTTCCCGCCAGCGCTACTGGGGCTGCCCGATCCCCATCATCCATTGCCCGACCTGCGGCGACGTGCCGGTGCCCGACGACCAGTTGCCCGTGGTGCTGCCGGAGAACGTCGAGATCACCGGCGCCGGCTCGCCCCTGGCCCGCATGCCCGAGTTCTACGAGACGACCTGCCCGCAGTGCGGCGGCAAGGCCAAGCGCGAAACCGACACCATGGACACCTTCGTCGAGTCGTCGTGGTATTTCCTGCGTTATGCCTGCCCGGACAACGCCACGGCCATGGTAGACGAGCGCGTCGCCTACTGGTGCAAGGGCGGCATCGACCAGTACATCGGCGGCATCGAGCACGCCATCCTGCACCTGCTGTATGCGCGCTTCTTCACCAAGCTGATGCGCGACGTCGGGCTGATCGGCGATCTGGGCGAGCCCTTCGCCAACCTGCTGACCCAGGGCATGGTCGTCGCCCCCACCTTCTACCGCGAACTCGACGGCGGCAAGAAACAGTGGATCAACCCGGCCGACGTCGATGTCGTCACCGACGAGCGCGGTCGCCCCACCGGCGCCACGCTACGCGCCGACGGCCAGCCGGTGGTCATCGGCGGCACCGAGAAGATGTCCAAGTCGAAGAACAACGGCGTCGACCCGCAGGCCCTCATCGACCAGTACGGCGCCGACACGGCGCGGCTCTTCATCATGTTCGCCTCGCCCCCCGACCAGTCCCTGGAATGGTCCGACGCCGGCGTCGAGGGCGCCTTCCGCTTCCTGCGCCGCCTGTGGAAGACCGTCTACGACCACGTCCAGGCCGGCCTCGTCGCCGCCTGCACCGGCAACGACGGCCTGAGCTCCGCCCAGGCCGACCTGCGCCGCAAGCTGCACCAGACCCTGGGCAAGGTCGCCGACGACTACGGCCGGCGCAAGCAGTTCAACACCGCCATCGCCGCCGTCATGGAGCTGCTCAACGCCTACGACAAGTGCGACCTGGCGGATGCCTCCGGCCGGGCCCTGGCCCAGGAGGTGCTGGAGAGCGCCGTCCTCATGCTCTTCCCCATCGTCCCGCACATCGGCCAGGCCCTTTATGCCGAGCTGAAGCCGGGCCAGGATGCCGGCAAGCAGGCCTTCCCCAAGGCCGACCCGGCCGCTCTGGTGCAGAGTGAAATCGAACTGGTGGTTCAGGTGAACGGCAAGCATCGCGGTTCCATCCGCGTTGCCGCCGATGCCGACAAAGCCGCCATCGAAGCCGCAGCCCTGGCTTCCGAAGGGGCGGTCAAGTTCATGGAAGGCAAACCGGCCAAGAAGGTGGTGGTAGTGCCGGGCCGCCTGGTGAATATCGTCGTCTGAGGGCACTACGATGAAGCGCTTCCTGATTGCCGTCCTCACCCTTGTGCTCGTTGCCGGCTGCGGGTTCCAACTGCGCGGTTCGGCGGGAGCGAGCTTGCCCTACAAGTCGCTCTACATCGCCCTGCCCGAAAATTCTGAAATAGGCCTCTGGCTGGCGCGTTACATCAAGTCTTCGGGAAGCACCCAGCTGAAGGCCAATCCCAAGGATGCCGAGGCCATCTTGCAGCAATTGCTGGACAATCGGAGCAAGAGCATCCTTAGCCTGAATGCTCAGGGTGCGGTCCGGGAGTACCGCCTGGAGGCCAAATTCGCCTTCCGGGTCATCGATCCGACCGGAAAGGTTCTGGTTGCGCCGAGCGAAATCAACCTGACCCGGGACCTGACTTATAACGCTTCGGCGGTCCTGGCCAAGGACCAGGAAGAAACCTTGCTCTGGCGGGACATCAACATGGATCTCGCCAATCAGATTCTGCGCCAGTTGGCGATCGCCAAACCTGGCGTCGGTGTCGCGGAAGACTGATGCTGCTCAAGGGCGATCAACTCGCGGCGCACCTCGAGCGCGACCTACGCCCGCTCTATGTCGTCCATGGCGACGAGCCGCTCCTGATTCTGGAAGCCGCCGACGCGATCCGGACCCGGGCCCGGCAACAGGGCTATTCGGAGCGCGAAGTCCTCACCGCCCTGCCCGGCTTCGACTGGGGCCAACTGCTCGCTTCCGGTGCCAATCTCTCGCTTTTCGGAGACCGCAAGCTCATCGAGCTGCGCATTCCTTCCGGGAAACCGGGTCGCGATGGAGGTGCCGCCCTCCAGGCATGGGCGGGCCAGTCCTCGCCGGACACCCTCTTGCTCGTCTCGCTCCCCGAACTCGACTGGAAGGAAGAAAAGTCCGCCTGGTTCACCGCCCTCGCCCAGGCCGGCGTGGTGGTCAAGCTGACCTCCCCGCCGCTTTCCGAGCTTCCCGGCTGGATCGCCGGCCGACTGCGCCGCCAGCAGCAGCGCGCCGACCCCGAGGCCCTCAATTTCATCGCCGAACGGGTCGAAGGTAACCTGCTTGCCGCCCATCAGGAGATTCTCAAGCTCGCCCTCCTTTACCCGGCGGGTGTCTTGAGCCTAGAACAGATTCGCGACGCGGTGCTCAACGTCGCCCGCTTCAATCTGGAAAGCCTCAGAGAAGCACTGCTGGCGGGCGATGTGGCGCGCCTGTCGCGCAGCCTGGACGGTCTCTGCCACGAAGGCGAAGCGCCCCCCTTGGTGCTGTGGGCGATGACCGAGGAGATTCGCACCCTGTCGACCATCCGTGCCGGTCTAGATCAGGGTCAGGCCTTGGACCGGCTACTCAAGGACGCCCGCGTCTGGGGTCCTCGCCAGAGCCTGGTGAAGCGGGCGCTGCAACGTCTGTCGCGAGCGCAACTCGACGCGGCACTGGAACGGGCTGCGTGCGCCGACCGCCTGTCAAAGGGCATCGGGCAAGGCAATGTGTGGGAAGAATTCTTACGACTGGGGCTCGCTCTGGTCGTGCCGGAAAGCGCAGCGTGCCGGACTTGAAGCCGCCGCCCCCTGCTCCAGCGGCCTAGGCGCGGAGCGCCGGGGTCGGGGCCAAGGAAATCAGGCCACCTTGCCCTGGGCCGCAGAATCCGGCTCCAGATCTTCCCAAATGCAGCCGCATTCCTTACGAATATCGTGAAGACCGTGCTTGATCTTCTCCTGGACGAGGCACTCGCCCAAACACTCCCGGTCCACCACCACGACCTTCATGTCCCCATCGACACGGCGCTCGCCGTCCCAATAGCTGCACGTGGCGCAGACCTTGACTTCCGCAGGCAGGATCAGCTTGTCCACCATTTCGCCCTCTCCGGATCACCCTGTTTTCATTGCGGGTAAGAGTTAACCACGATGGAGAAGTTCCCTCCGATTGGGTCGCTATAATTGTCGACCATCTCCTTAGCCTCGACTTTCATGGATATCAAGGAATACATGCAGACCCTGGGCCGCCAGGCCCGCGCCGCCTCCCGCCGCATGGCGATGGCCAGCACCGCGGAAAAGAATGCCGCCCTGGTCGCCATCGCTGCCGCCATCCGCCGCGAAAAGGTCGCCCTGGTCGCCGCCAATCAGGAAGACCTGGCGGCTGCCCGCGCCGCCGGCCTGGAGTGCGCCCTGATCGACCGCCTGACCCTCTCCGAAAAGGGCGTCGAGGCCATGGCCGAAGGGGTCGAACAGGTAGCCAAGTTGCCTGACCCCATCGGCGAAGTGTCCGACATCAAGTACCGTCCCTCCGGCATCCAGGTCGGCAAGATGCGCGTGCCGCTGGGGGTCATCGGCATCATCTACGAAGCCCGCCCCAACGTGACGGCGGACGCCGCAGCGCTTTGCCTGAAGTCGGGCAACGCCGCCATCCTGCGCGGCGGCTCGGAAGCCATCCGCTCCAACCGCGCCATCGCCGCCCTGGTCCAGGAGGGCCTCCAGGCTGCCGGACTGCCCGGAGAATGCGTACAGGTCGTCGACACCACCGATCGCGCCGCCGTCGGCGAGTTGATCACCCTGCGGGAATTCGTCGACGTCATCGTCCCCCGCGGCGGCAAGGGCCTCATCGCCCGCCTGCTGGCCGAATCCCGGGTCCCGATGATCCAGCACCTGGACGGCAACTGCCACGTCTATCTGGACGAGGAAGCGGACCCCAACAAGGCCCTCAGGATTGTCGAGAATGCCAAGACCCAGCGCTACGGCACCTGCAACACCGCCGAATCGCTGCTGGTGGATCGGGCGGTCGCAGCCATGCTGCTGCCCCCCATCGCCGCCATGCTGACCAGCAAGGGTGTCGAAATCCGCGGCTGCGCGGAGACCCAAGCCCTGGTGAAGAATGCCCGGCCGGCCACGGAAGAGGATTACTACGCCGAGTACCTGGCCCCGATCATCTCGGTGAAGGTGGTGGCCGGCATCGACGAAGCCATCGACCACATCAACCGGTACTCGTCCCACCACACCGACGCCATCGTCACCGACAACCATCCCAAGGCCATGCGTTTCCTGCGCGAGGTGGATTCGGCGTCGGTGATGATCAATGCCTCGACCCGCTTCGCCGACGGCTTCGAGTACGGCCTGGGGGCCGAGATCGGCATCTCCACCGACAAGATCCACGCCCGCGGCCCCGTGGGTCTGGAGGGCCTCACCAGCCAGAAGTGGGTGGTGCTGGGCGACGGGCATGTCCGCGGCTGATTCTCGCTCGCCCGGGCGCCGATCCTTTGTCGACGGCGCTTGCCCTGCGAGCCGTACTGTCTGCGCGCCACCTTCGCGTCTCCCCGCCCAGGCTGGCGAGAATGAGGAATTTCAAGCCGTCGTCCCCGCCCCCGGCTTCTGCCTGGGGGTGCAGTGCGACGATGAGGAAATCACCGAGATCCACTTTCTCGAACCGCGCGCGGAAATGCCACCCGCCAACCCGTTGGCCGCCGAAACGGTGCGCCAACTCAAAGCCTATCTGGCTGACCCGGCCTTCCTCTTCGGCCTGCCGCTACGCCCTTCCGGCACTGCTTTCCAGCGCCGGGTGTGGGAAGAGATCGCCGCCATTCCCTGCGGCAGCACCCGCAGCTATGGCGAAGTCGCCAAGGCGCTGAAGAATGCGCCCCGTGCCGTCGGCCAGGCCTGCGGCGCCAATCCCTTCCCCCTGGTGGTGCCCTGCCATCGGGTGATCGGCGCCCATGCGGGCCTGGGCGGCTTCGCCCGCCACGGGGGAGGTTTCCTGCTCGACATCAAGCGTTGGCTCCTGGCTCATGAAGGCAGCCTCCCCGGCGCTTGAGCCGGAAGACCTGGCCGACATCGACGGCTTCTGCGACGCCCTATGGCTGGAAGACGGCCTGGCCAAGGCCACGCTGACCAGTTACCGCACCGACCTTGCCCTCTTCGCCGCCTGGTTGCGAGCCCAGGGGCACGGCCGCCTGCTCGATGCCGGCGAGACTGCCCTGATCGGCTACATCGCTCGCCTGGCGAGGGAAAAACGCGCCACCTCCCAATCCCGCCACCTGTCCACGCTGCGCCGCTTCTATCGCTGGCAGTTGGCCCGGGGCCGCATCCACGCCGACCCGACCCTCAAGCTCGCCAACCCGGCACGCCCCTCGCGCCTGCCCAAGGTCATGTCCGAGGGTCAGGTCGAAGCCCTCCTCGCCGCACCGGACGTGGAGACCCCCCTCGGCCTGCGCGACCGGGCCATGCTGGAAACCCTCTACGCCAGCGGCCTGCGGGTCTCGGAACTGGTGAATCTGCACCTCCATGAAGTGGGATTCAACGAGGGCGTCGCCCGGGTCATGGGCAAAGGCAGCAAGGAACGCCTGGTTCCCCTGGGCGAGGTCGCCCTCGACTGGCTACGCCGCTATCTGGCCCAAGCGCGGCCCGACATCCTCTCCGGCAAACAGAGCGACGCCCTCTTCGTCACCGGCCGGGGCGGCCCCATGACCCGCCAGATGTTCTGGAATCTGGTCAAGCGCTACGCCCTCCAGGGCGGGATCGCTCCGGAAAAACTGTCTCCCCATGTCCTGCGCCACGCCTTCGCCACCCACCTGCTCAACCACGGCGCCGACCTGCGGGTGGTGCAACTGCTCCTCGGCCACGCCGATATCTCGACCACCCAGATCTATACCCACGTCGCCCGGGAAAGGCTCAAGGCCCTGCATGCGGTCCATCACCCGCGGGGCTAGAGACCCGACAACCGGAACCCGCGACTACTGCACGACCGCCTGACGCAAACGGGAAAAATCCGCACCGCCCGTCTTTTCCTCCAGGACCTTCTGATAGGCAGCGGCGCCGACGAAATGTTTGAGGAACATGAGGCAGATGATCAGC
This sequence comes from Rhodocyclaceae bacterium, assembly GCA_035345935.1. Lineage (GTDB taxonomy): Bacteria > Pseudomonadota > Gammaproteobacteria > Burkholderiales > Rhodocyclaceae > SSSZ01. Next base: position 9,012 of record DAORDK010000026.1, read on the forward strand.
ACCAGATTGCGGCTGACGTGGCGAGGCGAACCGTCGTCGGCGGCAAACGCCTTGATTCCGGCAAGGGGTGCCCATTCCTTGACGATTTCGTAGGACGGGAAGTAGCTGATCGCCGGGTCGCCCGCACAGACCTGCTGCACGCCTTGCAACAGCGCGGCTTTCGAGTAGGCGCTGCGCACCAGGATGCCCTGGGTGTTGGCGAAGGACGCCTCCAGGGGGACCGGGGAGACGGTGCATACCATGGTCGCTCTCGGATTGAGCGAGCGAAGGGCGTTGAATCCTTCGCGGATGCTCGCGGCGATGGTTTCCGGCGGGTAGATCTCGACGGCCTCCACCGCCCGCATGCGGGCCGGGTTGTCCTTGAGAATCGAGGCATCGACCACTTCGCCGCTCCTTAGCCGAACCCGTTCGCCGACGCCGGCGGTAAACACCACGCAGAGGGAGGCACTGTCGCGGATCAGATCCCGTGCCGTCGAATCCGGGTGGTCGAGGATGTTGGCCACCAGGCGCGGAAAGGTCTGGGGCGAAGCCTCTTCGGGCGACGCGAAATTCCTCACCGTGAAGCCGAAAGAAGCCAGGAAGCGCGCAATGTTCTCGGCGAAACACGAGCCCATGGTCACGAGCAGGGTGTCCTTGCCCAACTGGAAGGAGGGGGAATACCGCTGCCCGAAGACGAAATGTTCGAGGCTGGCCTCGAGGTCGGCAAAGAGTGCGTGGATGCGAGGGTAGTAGCTCAGTCCCAGGGCCCCGGCCGAGGCCAGGCGCTTGGCCTGCCGCTGGTAGAGCCCGACCAGTTCCGGCCCGATGCGGGGCGCCAGAGCCGCCAGTTCCGCGGGGCCGAGTTCATCCTGCGGCACCATCCCCGTCGCCAGCAGCAAGAGCGATCTTGCAAAACGCGCGTAGCGCTCGGCCTCGCCGTCCTTGCCATCGATCGCCCGGGCAAGGACCTGATCGAGGAGGAGCCAGTACCCGTTGTAGTTGCCGGTCAGCGCATCGCTGCCGGACTGGATTTCGCGAACCGCGAAGTCGATCGCCTCGCCGAGGCTGGAAGCCTGAACGTCGAGGCGGGAACTCAGAAAGTCGACGAATTGGGGATCTATCGTCACAGCGGTTCTCCTGCGGCCGCGGCCGCGAAGCTTTGGACCTCCGGCGCCCGGAGGGTCGCACATCCGCCAGGGCTTTGCCGCCCGGCCGGATGCCCGGGGGCGTCTAGCCGAAGAGGGTGATCTTAAACTTTTCCACCACGCTCAGGCTGGCCCACCAGCGCACTCCGTTCTCGCGGAAGCGCACCCCGGACTCGGTCAGCGTCAGGGTGCGGGCACCGAACTCGGTGGCTCCCGTATCGGCGACGAAATTCGCTTCCATGAGGTAGCGCGCAATCGCCGGCTGAACCTGCTGGCCGTCGAGGACCCAGCGCGTCCCGTAGCCGTCGTCGTTGCCCCGCAGCATCAACAACGGACGAAAGTCCCCCATCAGGCGGAGGACGCGTAGCGTCTCGACCCGGTTGGGAATACGCAAGGAACCGTCCCCGTCCATGGTTTTCCCATTATGGCGTGAAACCCTTGGGCGCAGGGGGCGTAAAATCGCCTGTATGAACCTGGCTCCGGAAACTCCCGCAACCAAATTCCTGAAGGCCCACCATGTGCCCTTCTCGAGTCACCTCTACGCCTACGAGGAACATGGCGGAACCCGCGTTTCGGCCCGGGAATTGAATGTGGACGAGCACGCGGTGGTCAAGACCCTGATCTTCGAAGATGAAGCGGCCCGTCCTCTCGTGGTCTTGATGCACGGCGACCGCAAGGTGTCGGCCAAGGAACTGGCGCGGCAGATCGGCTGCAAGAAGGTCGAGCCCTGCAAGCCCGAGGTGGCGAATCGCCATACCGGATACCTGGTGGGCGGCACCAGCCCCTTCGGCACCAAAAAGAAGATGCCGATCTATCTTGAGAAGACCATCCTCGACCTGCCCCTCATCTACATCAACGGCGGCCGGCGGGGGTTCCTGGTCGGCATCCACCCCCACGACATCCTGCGTACCCTGACGCCGAAGACCGTCGAGGCTGCCCTGCCGGGGTAGGACGGATCAGATCGAGCGTTCGATGATGACGCCGACCCGTTTGACCCCCGGCATCATCCCCAGCTTCGCCACCGAGACGCGCACCCACTGAGCGGCGAAATTTTCCAGGAGGAAGGTGGCCACGTGTTCGGCCAGTTTCTCCAGGAGGTTGAAATGGGCATGTTCGAGGTCGCTGCGCAAACGCTCGACGACGGCGGAGTAATCGACCGTATCGCGTATGTCGTCGGAGGCTCCGGCCGAGGCCGTGGAAACGCCGATCTGCAGGGAAATCTCGACGGTCTGCGCCATGGCCTTCTCGCGCGGGTAGATGCCCACCCAGGTGGCGAGGCGCAGTTCCTCGATAAAGATGATGTCCATGCCGGAGTTCCGCTGGAGTGTAAAATCGCGCCGATTCTACCTCAGCCCTCGCCGCCGCCATGCCCGCTGCCGCTCAAGTCGCCCTCGCCGTCCTCGCCGCCTACCTTTTGGGGTCGGTGCCCTTCGCCGTGGTGGTGTCCCGCGCCTTCGGCATCGCCGATCCGCGCAGCTACGGATCGGGAAACCCGGGCGCCACCAACGTGCTGCGCAGTGGCAACAAGAAAGCCGCCGTCCTCACCCTGCTCGGCGATGCCCTCAAGGGCTGGGTCGCGGTCTTTCTCGCCCAAGGGGCGGGCCTATCGGACACTGCCGTCGGCCTGGTGGCCCTGGCCGTCTTTTTTGGCCATCTCTTCCCGGTTTTCCTCCGCTTCCGCGGCGGCAAGGGCGTTGCCACCGCAGCGGGCGTACTCCTCGCCCTGGACTGGCCCATCGGCCTCGCCGTCCTCGCCACCTGGCTGGCCGTCGCCTTCGCCAGCCGCTATTCTTCCCTGGCCGCCGTCGTCGCCGCTGCGGCGGCGCCGCTCTACGTAGGCCTGAGCCGCCCGGTCGGCAACGAACTCCTCGTGGTCGGCATCCTCGCCCTGGCCCTGATCGGCAAGCACTGGCCCAACATTCAGCGCCTGCTGGCCGGCCAGGAATCCAGGATAGGCGGCAAGAAGAAGGGCTGAGCGTCCCGACCGAAGCCGGGCGTCGCCGCCCCCCGCACCTCCGTGCCCGCCGGTAAACGGGTTTGGGCAGAATCGCCTTATCATTGGAATCCGGCCACCTACCCCAGCCCCATGACCCACGCCCACTATTCCGCCCGCCGCAAGCGCCTGCTGCATACCATCGGCGATGGCGTCGCCCTGGTCCCCACCGCCCCCGAGGTCATCCGCAATCGCGATGCCCATCACCCCTACCGGTTCGACAGCTACTTCTGGTATCTCACCGGATTCCCGGAGCCGGAGGCGGTCCTGGTGCTGGTCGGCGGGAAACGTCCCAAGTCCATCCTTTTCTGCCGCGAGAAGAACGAGGAGCGGGAAATCTGGGACGGCTTCCGCTATGGCCCCAAGGCCGCCAAAGCCGCGTTCGGCTTCGATGCCGCCTTTCCGATCGGCGAACTCGACAAACGCCTGCCGGAACTGATGGCCGACCGGCCCAGCCTGTGGCACGCCATCGGTCACGATGCCGCCTGGGACGCCCGGGTCAGTCAAGCCCTCAATGCGGTCCGCGCCCAGGGCCGCGCCGGGGTTCGGGCGCCGCGCGCGATCCACGACCTGCGGGCCGAACTGGACGCCATGCGCCTGGTCAAGGATGCGTCCGAAGCCGAGACCCAGCGCCGGGCCGCCGACATTGCCAGCGCAGGCCATGCGCGCGCCATGCGGGCCTGTCGCCCCGGCATGGCGGAATACGAGCTGGAGGCGGAGCTGACCTACGAATTCCGCCGCCGGGGAGCCGATGCCCACGCCTACACGCCGATTGTCGCCGGGGGCGCCAACGCCTGCGTCCTGCATTACGTTTCCAACGACAAGCTGCTCAACGACAATACCCTGGTGTTGATCGACGCCGGTTGCGAAGTCCAGGGCTACGCCTCGGACATCACCCGCAGTTTCCCGGTGAACGGCCGCTTCAATGCGGCTCAGAAGGACGTCTATGAAATCGTCCTGGCCGCCCAGGCGGCGGCCTTCGCTGCCATCGCCCCAGGCCGCCATTTCATGGAAGCCCACGAAGCCGCCCTGCGGGTCCTCACCCGGGGCCTGGTGGACCTGAAGCTTCTCAAGGGCGAGGTCGACAACCTTCTCGACAGCAAGGCCTACCAGCGTTTCTACATGCACCGCACCGGCCACTGGCTGGGTCTCGACGTCCACGATGCCGGCGATTACAAGATCGGCAACGACTGGACTCCGCTGACCCCGGGAATGACCCTGACGGTAGAGCCTGGCCTCTACATCCGCCCTGCTGCCGGAATCCCGTCCGCCCTCGCCGGCATCGGCATCCGTATCGAGGACGACGTTCAGGTGACCGAGCAGGGCTGCGACGTCTATACCACCGCCCCCCGGACGGTGGCCGAAATCGAGGAGGTGATGCGTCGTGACTGAACCCGTCGATATCCTGATCGTCGGCGCCGGGCCGGTAGGCATGACCCTGGCCCTCGCCCTGGCCGCCGGTCCCCATACCGTGCGCCTGCTCGAACGCCGCCCCCTCTCCGCCCAGGCGGGCGACCCGCGCGCCCTCGCCCTCTCCCACGGCGCGCGGCAATTGCTCGAACCGCTGGGCGCCTGGCCAGCCCGGGCGGCGACCCCTATCGAGACCATCCACGTTTCCCAGCGGGGCGGATTCGGCCGCACCGTCATGAATGGCGCCGACTACGCCTTGCCGGCCCTGGGCTACGTCCTGCGCTACCGCGATCTGGCGTCCGCCCTGAGTGCCCGACTGCCCGTCGGCAGCGTGATGGAAGAGGCCTCGATCCTGGACATCCGCCCTGCTGCAGACGGTGTCGCGGTAACGCTCCGCCAGGCCGGCGAAACCCGCACCATCGTTGCGAAAGTGCTGGTCCATGCGGAGGGGACTCCGGGCGACGAAGCGGGGGTCTCGGTCAGCGATTATCGGCAGCATGCCGTGGTCGCCGAGGTCACCCCCCGACCCGGGCACGGACGCCGCGCCTGGGAGCGCTTCACTCCGGACGGTCCCCTGGCCCTGCTGCCGCTGGGAGACGAATATTCGGTGGTCTTTACCCTCCCTCCGGAGAAAGCCGATCACATCATGGCCCTCGACGACGCGGGTTTCATCGCCGCCCTGCAGGACCAGTTCGGCCCGCGGATTGCGTTCTCCTCCCCCGGTCCCCGCAGCCGCTTTCCCCTTGCACTGCGCCTGCGGGACAAAGTCGCCGACGGCCGCCAGGTCTGGATAGGCAATACCGCCCAGACCCTGCACCCCGTTTCCGGCCAGGGTTTCAATCTGGGTCTGCGCGATGCCCGGGAGCTGGCCACGGCCCTGCTCGACCAGGGCCCCGATCCCGCAACCCTCGCGGCCCATGCCCGCAAGCGCCAGTTCGACCGCCGCGGCGGCGCCTTGTTCACCGACGGCATCGTGCGCGCCTTTTCCAACGATTTTCCGCCTCTCCGCTTGGCCCGGGGTCTCGGTTTGCTCGCCCTCGATCTCTGCCCGCCAGCCCGGCATTTCGTCGCCAAGCGCATGATCTGGGGCGCCCGGGCGTGGCCGTAACGGGTTCCGGGACTTGAAAGGCGAAAGGTGGCGGCTCCCCGAGCCTCCCACACTCTCCTCGCCAGCTTCCGCTCAAGCCATGCTCCCCCTCCAGGCCTGGTTCCTCGCGCTACGCCCCAAGACCCTCACGGTCTCCCTATCGCCGGTCATCCTGGGCACTGCCGTGGCTTGGCACTTTCAGGGACACCTGCTGTGGGGCCCCTTGCTGGCCGCCATTGCCGCTGCGGCCCTGATCCAGGTCGGCACCAATCTGTTCAACGACGTGGGCGACTACCTGCGCGGCACCGACACTCCGGATCGTCTGGGCCCTCCCCGGGCCACCGCCCAGGGCTGGCTGACGCCCGCCCAGGTCAAGGCCGGCGCCTGGCTGGCCTTCGCCCTTGCCCTGCTCTGCGGCTTCTATCTGGCACAGCACGGCGGCTGGCCCATCGTCTTCATCGGCCTCGCCTCCCTGGCCGCCGGCTGGGCCTACACCGGCGGCCCTTTCCCCATCGCCTACCGGCCCCTCGGAGAAGTCTTCGTGTGGGTCTTCTTCGGGCTGGTCGCCGTCGGCGGCAGCTACTACCTGCAAACCCTCGCCCTGGGCTCTTCGGCCTTGATCGCCGGCAGTCTCATCGGCATCCATGCTGCGGCGGTGATCACCGTCAATAACTACCGGGACCTGGACGGCGACGCCAGGAGCGGCAAGAACACCCTGGCGGTGATCATGGGCAGGCCGGCAACGCAACGCGTCTATCAGTTTGAGATGCTCGCTCCCTACCTGGGCCTTTGCGCCCTGATACCGGACCTGGGTCCCGCCGCGGCCCTGCCGCTCCTCTCTCTTCCGGCCAGTCTCGTCCTCGTCCGCCGTTTCCGCCAGACCGCTCCGGGCCCCATCTTCAACACGCTGCTGGCCCAGACCGCCGGCCAGCAATTGCTTTTCGCCCTGCTGCTTGCCGCGGCTTTCGTTTTTTAGCCAAGTCATATTCGCGCCCACGCTTCCGTGGCAAGCTGACCCCCATCTCCGCCTCCCGGACAGCAAAGGACAATCCGTGACCATCGCCAATTTCGCCGACCTCCTGCAGGCAGCACGCCAGCAACCCGACCCGCAGCGCCTGCTCTTCGTCTTCGCCCGCGCCGAATTGCCCGAAGACGCCACCGAAGACGAGGCCCGGCGATTCGCCAGCGGGCTCGGGGGTGCCCTGGCACCCATCATGTTCGTGGATAAGAAGATCGACGAGATCAACAGCTTCGCAGACTTGGTGGAGGAGTCCCGGCACACCGGCCAGACCTGGGACATGGTCTTTGTCGGCTGCCTCGGCGGGCGTGGAGGCCGGGAACCCGGCGACGACGAGGCACAACACGGCCTGGAGACCATGGTCAAGTCGGTGCAGATGGGTCAGTTCTCCCATCTGCTCGCCTATCGTGCCAACGGGGAGCAAGTGGCTTTCTCCTGAATGCCTGGGGCGGCGGCCTGAATATTTTTTAAGCGCCTTTTCCGGTAAAATTAGCGGCTTCCCCCGCTTAACACCGACCGCCGCTAGTCCATGGATTTCCTCGGCTTCAAGCTCCGCAACAACCTCTTCGTCGCGCCCATGGCCGGGGTCACCGATCGCCCCTTCCGCCAGCTCTGCAAGAAGATGGGGGCGGGATTGGCAGTTTCCGAGATGGTCACGTCGAACTCGCTGCTCTATGGCAGCGCCAAGACCTTGCGACGGGCCAACCACGAGGGGGAAGTCGCCCCCGTTTCAGTCCAGATCGCGGGAGCCGACCCGAAAATGATGGCCGAGGCGGCCCGGCACAACGCAGCAAACGGCGCCCAGATCATCGACATCAACATGGGCTGCCCGGCCAAGAAGGTCTGCAACGTCATGGCCGGCTCGGCCCTCATGCAGAACGAAAAGCTGGTCGGCGACATCCTCGACGCAGTCGTCGCGGCGGTTCCGGACACCCCGGTGACGCTCAAATTCCGCACCGGCTGGAATCTGGCCAACCGGAACGCCCCGACCATCGCCCGCATGGCCGAAAACGCCGGAATTCGCGCCGTGGCGATCCATGGCCGCACCCGCTGCCAGCAATACACCGGCGAAGCCGAGTACGACACCATCGCCGCCGTGAAAACCCTGGTGAAGATTCCGGTCATCGCCAACGGCGACATCAACACTCCCGAGAAAGCCCAGCAGGTCCTCGCTCGCACCGGCGCCGACGGCCTCATGATCGGCCGTGCCGCCCAGGGCCGCCCCTGGCTTTTCCGGGAAATCGAACATTACCTGAAGACCGGCGAGCATCTGGCACCGGCCCGGGTCGATGAAATCCACGGGATTCTGCAGGAGCACCTCGAAGATCTGTACGCCTTCTACGGGCTGGAAACGGGTTTTCGCGTGGCCAGAAAACACATCGCGTGGTACACGAAGGGATTGGCAGGTTCAGCCGCCTTCCGTCATTACATGAACCAATTGCCCAGCATCGAACTGCAGCGCCAGGCCGTGAACGACTTCTTTTACGACCTCGCCGGACAGTCCGAGCATCTGCAATATATCAACATACGGGAGGAGTTGGCGGCATGAGCCAACAGGACATATCGGCGTGCGTCGTGGGCGCCCTGGAGCAGTATTTTCACGACCTGGATGGGGAAAAACCGGCTGCAATTTATGACATGGTACTAAAAAGCGTGGAGAAACCCATGCTTCAGGTCGTGCTCACCAAAGCCGGCGGCAATCAGACCCTGGCGGCGGACATGCTCGGAATCAATCGCAACACTCTGCGCAAGAAGCTCACCGAATACCAATTGCTCTGACGGCAGGATTCGGGACTCAGGTTTGAGGATTGAGCGAACCCGGCCCCCCGGCAGCCTTCATCTCCACCTCAACTTTCTGATTTTTCGATCCTAAACCCTGATTTCCCCATGAAAATCCAACAAGCGCTGATTTCCGTCTCCGACAAGCGAGGCGTTTTCGAATTCGCCCAGGGCCTGAGCGGCCTGGGGGTCAAGCTGCTGTCCACCGGCGGCACCGCCAAGCTGCTGCGTGAGGCCGGACTGGCGGTCACCGAAATCGGCGATTACACGGGCTTTCCGGAAATGCTCGACGGCCGGGTCAAGACCTTGCACCCCAAGGTCCATGGGGGAATCCTGGCTCGCCGCGACCTCGCCGAGCACATGACGACACTGGCGCAACACGGCATTCCGACCATCGATCTGGTGTGCGTGAATCTTTACCCCTTTGCCGCTACCGTCGCCAAACCCGGTGTCACCCTGGAAGACGCCATCGAGAATATCGATATCGGCGGCCCGGCCATGGTCCGCTCGTCGGCCAAGAACTACGCCGGCGTGGCCATCGTCACCGATCCGGAGGACTACGCGCCGCTGCTCGCCGAGATGAAAGCCCAGGGCGGCACCCTGGAACTCGGCACCCGCTTCGCCCTGGCCAAGAAAGCCTTTACCCATACCGCCCGCTACGACGGCATGATCGCCAACTGGCTGACCGGCCTGGAGGAAGGCGCCGAAGCCAAGCCAACCGAAGCGGCGCCGGCCCCTTCGATCTTCCCGAACAGGCTGCAACTGGCCTTCGATCGCGTCGAAAGCCTGCGCTACGGTGAAAACGCCCATCAATCAGCCGCCTTCTACCGGGACCCCACTCCCCTGCCGGGCAGCATTGCCGCCTACACCCAATTGCAGGGCAAGGAGCTGTCCTACAACAACATCGCCGATTCGGATGCGGCCTGGGAATGCGTCAAGGCCTTCGATGCTCCGGCCTGCGTCATCATCAAGCACGCCAATCCCTGCGGCGTCGCCATAGCCGGTAACCTGCTCGGTGCCTACGAAAAGGCGTTCAAGACCGATTCCACCTCGGCCTTCGGCGGCATCATCGCCTTCAACGGCGAAGTCGGCCTCGACGTGGTCCATGCGATGAACGAACGCAAGCACTTCGTCGAAGTGCTCATCGCCCCGTCCTTCACCGCCGAAGCCCGGGCAGCCCTCGCTTCCAAACAGAACCTGCGCGTCCTGGTCCTCCCCCTGGGCCGCCAGCTCAACACCCTGGAGTTCAAGCGCGTCGGCGGCGGCCTCCTGGTACAGACGGCCGACGATTTCACCGCTCAGGCCGATCGCCTCAAGGTCGTCACCCGAGTCCAGCCCAGCGCCCAGCAGATCGAAGACCTGCTCTTTGCCGAGCGCGTCGCCAAGTTCGTCAAGTCGAACGCCATCGTCTTCTGCGGCGCCGGAATGACCCTGGGCGTCGGCGCAGGGCAGATGAGCCGCGTCGATTCGACCAAGATTGCCAGCATCAAGGCCCGGAACGCGGGTCTGGAACTGAAGGGCTCGGTCGTCGCATCCGACGCCTTCTTCCCCTTCCGCGACGGCCTCGACGTCCTGGCCGAAGCCGGCGCCGTCGCCGTCATCCAGCCGGGCGGGTCGATGCGCGACGAAGAAGTGATCGCCGCCGCCGACGAGCATGGCATTGCGATGGTGTTCACCGGCGCCCGCCACTTCCGTCACTGAGCGAACACTGCCTCTCAGTTGAAAAAGATCGTCATTCTGCTGGCTGTCGCTGTCATAGGCTGGCAAGCCTATGGCAAATACCAACAGCGAGTCATGTCGCCGTTGGCCTCGGTCGCCGGGGAGCGCTCGCCTACCGCAACGAGGGAGCCTGCATCGACTGCATCTTACCGCTGTGATGGGAGGACCCATTGCTCGCAGATGACGTCCTGCGAGGAGGCAACTTGGTTTCTCAAGAACTGCTCCGGCACGAAAATGGATGGCAACAACGACGGTATCCCGTGCGAAAAGCAGTGGTGCAAATAAAATCTAATATGGATCATTTCCAATGAAACTCCTCGTCATCGGCTCCGGCGGCCGCGAGCACGCCATGGCCTGGCGCCTGGCCCAGTCTCCCGGCCTGCAGAAGGTTTACGTCGCCCCCGGCAATGCCGGTACGGCCCGCGAGCATGAACTCGAAAACCTCGCCATCACCGATCCGGTCGCCCTGGCCGATTTCGCCGAGAAGGAGAAGATCTACCTCACCGTGGTCGGCCCCGAAGCCCCCTTGGCGGCCGGTATCGTCAATACCTTCCGGGCCCGCGGCCTGAAGATTTTCGGCCCCACCCGGGAAGCCGCCCAGCTCGAATCCTCCAAGGACTTCGCCAAGCGTTTCATGGCCCGCCACGGCATCCCGACGGCCGAATTCGAGACCTTTTCCGATTCCGCCGCGGCCCACGCCTACATCGAGAAAAAGGGCGCTCCCATCGTCATCAAGGCCGATGGCCTGGCGGCGGGGAAGGGGGTCGTCGTGGCGACGAGCCTGGGCGAAGCGCACGCGGCGATCGATGACATGTTGTCCGGCAACACGCTGGGAGTGCAGCACAACGAGGCGGGCGCCCGGGTCGTGATCGAGGAATTCCTCGACGGCGAGGAAGCCAGCTTCATCGTCATGGTCGATGGCAAGAACGTCCTCCCGTTGGCCTCCAGCCAGGATCACAAGCGCATCGGCGACGGCGACACCGGTCCCAATACGGGAGGCATGGGCGCCTACTCCCCTGCTCCGGTGGTGACCCCGGAAATCCATGCCAAAGCAATGCGGGAAATCATCCTGCCCACGGTGCGCGGCATGGCAGCGGACGGCATTCCTTACACCGGCTTTCTCTACGCCGGCCTCATGATCGGCAAGGGCGGCTCGGTGAAGACCCTGGAATTCAATTGCCGCATGGGCGATCCGGAAACCCAGCCCATCCTCATGCGACTGAAGTCCGACTTCGTCGCCCTGCTCGAACACGGCGTCGATGGAACCCTCGATGAGGTGGAAACCGAATGGGACCGCCGCGTCGCCCTGGGCGTCGTGCTGGCCGCCGCCCATTACCCCGCGACGCCGCAGAAAGGCGACATCATCAGCGGCCTGCCCGATGGCAACTGCTTCTCCGACGAGGTTCATGTCTTCCATGCCGGTACTGCCGACAAGGATGGCCGGGTGGCGACCAGCGGCGGTCGCGTGCTCTGCGTCACCGCCCTCGGCGAAAACGTCCGCCAGGCCCAGAAACGCGCCTACGAGGCCGCCGGTCAGATTGCCTGGGACGGCATGCAGTATCGCAAGGACATCGGTTACCGGGCGATCAGCCGCTGACCCTGTCGCCAACCAGCAGAAGGGCGGCCCGGCGCAATCGACCGGTTGCCCTTTCATCATCGCGGAGCACCATGGACACCACACGCCTCAAGGACTACTTCACCGGCCTGCAAGGACGTATCGTCAATGAGTTGGAAACCTTTGACGGCCAGGCGTTTCGCTCGGATTCCTGGGTACGTCCCGAAGGCGGAGGCGGCATTTCAAGGCTGATCGAGGAAGGCGCGTTTTTCGAGCGGGGCGGGGTCAATTTTTCCCACGTCACCGGAAGCAAGCTGCCCGCCTCCGCCACCGCCGTCAGGCCCCAGTTGGCGGGCCGCGCCTGGGAGGCCATGGGGGTGTCGCTGGTGCTCCATCCCCGCAATCCCTATTGCCCCACGGCCCACATGAACGTACGGGTCTTCGTCGCCAGCAAGGACGGCGAGGACGACGTCTGGTGGTTCGGCGGCGGCATGGACCTCACCCCGTATTACGGCGAGGTGGAGGACGTCCGCCACTTCCACGCCACCTGCCGCGACGCCCTCGCCCCATTCGGCGCCGATGTCCATGACCGCTACAAGCGTTGGTGCGACGAGTATTTCTTCCTCAAACACCGCAACGAACCCCGCGGGGTCGGCGGCGTCTTCTTTGACGACCTCAACGAAGGCGGCTTCGAACGCTGCTTCGACCTCACCCGGGCGGTGGGCGACGCCTTCACCCGGGCTTACCTCCCCATTCTGGCCCGCCGCCGGGATGTCCCCTACGGCGAGAGGGAGCGCGATTTCCAGGCCTATCGCCGGGGACGCTACGTGGAATTCAACCTGGTCTGGGATCGCGGGACCCTGTTCGGCCTTCAGTCTGGGGGACGCACGGAATCGATCCTGATGTCCCTGCCTCCGATCGTGAAATGGCGTTACGACTGGAAACCGGAGCCGGGCAGTCCCGAGGCTCAGCTCTACGAGGTTTTCCTGCAGCCCCGGGACTGGTTGTGAAGACCGGATCCCCGAACGGCACCAAGTCCGCCGCCCGGTCAGACTCCAAAGTGGGCTCTCGCTCGGCGCTGCACGCCGATTCCTGAGTCAGCCCCTACTTGAGTTTCCCACGCACCACCCTCACCCGGGTCGGATCCTTGATGGTGGCGACGCCGCCGTTGCCGGTGATATTGCCGCAGGTACAGGCCGCCTTGATGCGGGGGACGGAACTGACGATCCCGGTGCAATCCAGGCACTCGTAATAAAGATCGCCTCCCGTGGGAAGATTGGCCGGGTTGGGAGCCGGCTCTATCGGGTAGAAGTTGTAAATCTTGCGCATGTCGATGTTCAGCATGGTCTCCTCCGTGTTGTTTATTCAGATGTCTTTTCGCCTACGCTCAGGCGGTAGTGGCGATTCGCCTCATCGTCGCGCTCGAGTCGCTCCATCAGCCGGGCGAGTTCCAGATGCGCGTCGCGGCTGTCGTCCACCGCGAGGGAAGCCTCGAAATAGCTCTGGGCCTTGCCCCATAAGCGCTGGCGCTCGCACATCCGGCCCAGGGCAAGGAGCAGGACCGCATCGCCAGGACGCGTAACCAGCCACTGCTCGGCGCGCGCAATCCGTCCGGTCAAGTCCGGCCCGGGAAGCTGGCCATAGAGCTCGACAAGATCGTCGTTCCAGGCCTCGCTTCCCCGCTCCAGCGCCGCCTCGACGATCGCCTGCGCCTCCCTGTGATCGCCCAGAATCTGCAATTCCCGGGCGGCGGCGAAGGCGATGCGACCTTCCCGCTCGTTCGCCGGGATGCGGTTCAGGCAGGACACCAATTGCCCGGCGTCGGCCCGATGCGCCGCCAGAATTTCCAGGTGGGCCTGGCCCTTGATCCGGCGAGCTGCCTCGTCCGCCAAGCCTCCTCGTTTCTCCAGCTGCCGGGCCAGACGCAGCACCCCTTCCCAGTCTCCGGTACCCTGCAGGGCCCGCAACTCAAGGCGCATCGCCGCCAGATGGCGGCCATGGCTGAGCTGCAATCGTGCCAGCGTGGCTGCCGCCAGGTCGAAGCGACGGGCTTCGTTGTGCATTTCCGCTTCCAGCATGAGCGCCGCCGCCTCGCAACGGCGATCGCCGGCCTGAGCCTTTTCCAGCCACTCCTGCTGGCGCGCGGGCTCGCCCATGCGCTGGGCCGCACGAGCCGCCACCAGGGCAGCCAGCCCAGGCGCCGTCCCGCCGGCATAGGCATCGGCCGCCCGCTTGAGCGCCTGGCCAAAGCGACCCTCGAACAAGAGCCGCACCGCATCCTGAAAGACCGCAGCGGCCTGTTCCCGCTTTCGACGCAGGCGGTAGTCCCTGGCCAGCACCGGCAATTTGAAGGTCAGGGAAAGGGCGCGCAGCACCGCGTAGAACAGTGCGAAGGAGAGAATGGCGATAACGATGAAAAGATTGAGGCTGACCTCGACCCTCCAGGGGGGGAGGACCAGGAGCACGTAGCCCTGGTTGAGCTGGCCGCCCAACGCTACCGCAACCGCCAAACCGAAGAGGGCCAGCAGCCAGAACAGCCCTCTCATTTTCCGGCCTTGCCGTTTTTCAGGCCACGCAATGCAGCCAGGCTCTCGTTCAGGTTGGGCAATTCGATGACCAGATCGGCTCCGGCAAGCTGGCGCAGGGTCGTCACGGCCCCCTGGACCGCTTTGTCCGCGGCTTCAAAATGGCGGGTCAATCCCTCCTGAGCAGCCTTGAGTTCGCTGCGGAAGGTGGTCTGATCGCGGGACAGCAAGGCCAGGCGCGCGTTGAGCAAGCGGAGTTTGAGATTCTCCCGCAGGAAGAAGGACTGGCCCGGGGCCAGAAGCACGGGTTCTTCGCGGTCGAAACGCTGTATGCGGACCAGCCCCTTGATCTCCGCCCACAATCCGCCGACCACGCGTTCCCAGCTTGCCGCACCCTCCGTGACCGGAGCCTCGGCCTTTCCTGCAACAGGCGGACGTGCGTTCATGGCCAGCGGCAAGCGGTCGACGGCAGTCAGGAGATTTTCCAGTTTGAGGCTCATCCCCGCCACATCGACAAAAGGCAGTGATCGCAGGCGGTCCAGGTCGCGGCCCACCGCCTTGCGCAGGGGAACGAACTGAGGTCGGTCGAGGCGCGCAAGTCGCGCATCGGCAGTCTGCAGAGCGAGCACGGCGGCAGCCACGTTGCCAGTCAGTTGGAGATTCTGGGCGGCGAGGGTGACCGCCTGCTCGACCTCGAGCAGCGAGGCATCGTCCCGACTGCGGGCGAGTTCCTGGTAGAGACCCTGCAGCGACGCGGCCTGCCCCTGAAATTCAGCCAGCCGCGCGTCCAGGGCGCCCTGCTTGGCCTGCAGGGCCGCCATCTGGTCCTGGACCTGTTTGAGCGCCCCTCTCCCCTCGCTTCCCAGAGCGTCGGCGTCGGCAAGACGGCGCGCCACTTCCTGCCGCGTCTCTCCGATCTGGTCACGCAGGTCCAGGATCGCCCAGCCGGCCACCGCCAGAGCGCCCAGAGCCAGGACGAGCCACGGATTGCGCCATTGCCCGACGCGCGGGGCTGCCGGCGGTGGCGCTGCTACCGGGGGGGCGGGTGTCTCTTCCATGGCCGATCCGAATTATTTCGACCAATTATAAGCGCACAGTCCGGCGAGAATGCCCGCGTCAGCCGGCCCCGTGAGGATCACCCGCTGCAGCCCCAGGGCTCTTGCCGTTTCCGCAATGCGGGCATGGGGAACGAAGAGCGGAGTGATTTCCAGAAATCGTCGGTCTTCGCCGAAGCCGATCATGTCCACCAGATAGCGCAAGCCCTCGCTGCTCGATACGGTCAGGGCGTCGAGTTGCCCGGCATGCCAGGCCTTGCTGAGCGTTTCGGCACCACCGGCGGGTGCTGAACGGCGATAGCAGGCAATGCAATCGACTTCCGCTCCACGCTCACGCAGGGTGTCGGCAAGCAGTTCCCGGCCGCCATCGCCACGGAAGATGGCAATCCGGCTCCCGGCCACCCGTTCAGCCTGAAGATCGGGCAGATCGAGGAGCGCCTCGGAATCGAACCTTTCGCTCGGCGCGATGCACCCGTCCACCCCGGCGCCAGCCAGGGCTTTCACCGTCCCCTGGCCGACCGCCGCGGGGATGAGCCGCGCCGGCCACCCCCCCGCGGCGAGGAGGGTGGGGAGCGCATGGGCTACCGCGTTGGGGCTGATGAAGACGGCCAGGCGGTAGTCTCCGAGGCGCCCTGCCGTCTGGACCAGCGGGCCGGGATCGGCTGCCGGGAAGATTTCCAGGAGCGGAAAGACGAGGGGAGTTCCACCGGCTTCCGCGATGGCTCCCGCCAGGGCAGCCGCCTGATCCCGCGGCCGGGTCACGACGATGGTGCGCCCTGCCAGCGGGAGACTTCCCTTCATTTTGCCTGGGCGAGCTTGTCCAGAATGTCGCCAGCACCTTGAGCCCGCAGCCGGTCGGCGAGTTCCCGACCGAGACGTTCGTCGTCGTCCGCTTCCTTGCCGACTTCGCCGCGGATTTCGCCGGCGACCATTTCCCGGCCATCCGGAGTGGCGACGAAGCCGCGCAGCCAGAGCCGACCTTCCTCGATCACCGCATAACCGCCAAGGGGAACCTGACAACTGCCGCCAAGGGCTCGGGAAAACGCCCGCTCGGCCCGCACGCAGTAGGCGGTTTCGGGATCGTTCAAAGGCGCGACGACGGTGGCCATTGCCTCCGCGCCTGCCACCAGCTCGATGCCCAGGGCCCCCTGGCCGGGGGCCGGCAACGACTGCTCGGGAGTGAGCAGGGCGCGAATGCGAGCCTTGAGACCCAGGCGGATCAATCCGGCCGCCGCCAGGATGATGGCGTCGTATTGACCCTCGTCCAGCTTGCGCAGCCGAGTGTCGAGATTGCCCCGCAAACTGCGGATTTCCAGTTGCGGATAGCGGGCCCGCAGGATCGCTTCGCGCCGCAAGCTGGAAGTCCCGACGACAGCCCCCGGCGGCAGTTCGTCGAGGCCGGCATAACGGATCGATACGAAGGCGTCGCGGGGATTCTCGCGAGCCGAAATGGCGGCGAGAACGAAACCCTCGGGCATCACCATGGGCACGTCCTTCATCGAATGGACCGCCAGATTTGCCCGGCCCTCCGCCATGGCGACTTCGAGTTCCTTGATGAACAGCCCCTTGCCGCCGATCTGTGCCAGAGGCCGGTCGAGAATCTGGTCGCCCTGGGTGGTCATCCCGAGGATGGTCACGGCTGCCCCGGGATTGAGGGCGGAAAGGCGGTCGCGGACATGTTCGGCCTGCCAGAGGGCAAGGCGGGATTCGCGGGAGGCGATGACGATCTGAGTGGGGACGGACATGGCGAACGGCTCGCGACGGAAGGGCGCCGATTCTACCACGGGCACTCCGTCTAGCCGCCGGTGGCCAGGGCGCGCGCCACCGCCCACTGGCGACGACTCACCGGCAATCGATCGGGAACGCCGCGGACCAGAGCCCAGCCATAGGCATCGGCCTCGTCGCCTGCAGCGCGCTCGAATCCGGCCAAGGCATCCCGCGCCACCAGAACCGCCCGATGCAGCCGCAGGAAACGCTCGGCGAATTCCTGCTCCAGATGGGTCAGCGCCTCGTCGAGGATGTACTCCCGCTCCCGGGTGCGGGCAGTGACGTACTTGAGGTCGGCCTTGAAATACAGGATCTCGGCCACCGGAACCAACAGGAGTTTTCCCCGCTCGTGGCAGGAGAGATGGCTGCGCCCCCCGCCGCGCATCTCGCGCCCGATTGCCGTCAACGTCTCCCCGGACGGACGCTGGGCTCCCCTCACCTTCTGCAGGGCCGCCAGCAGCCGTTGGGTCCGCACCGGTTTGAGCAGGTAATCGATGGCATTGAGGTCGAAGGCCTGGACCGCATAATTGTCGTAGGCGGTCGCGAAAACCACCGCCGGCGGATCGACCAGAACCCCGAGATGGCCGGCAAACTCGATCCCATCCATCCCGGGCATGCGGATGTCGGCGAGGACCACATCCACCGGCGTCGTCTTCAGGAATTCGAGGGCCTCCAGGCCATTGCCCGCCTCTCCGGCGACGGAGTTCGGCAGATTGATGGCAATGTCCGAAAGCAGTTCCCGCAGGCGGGTGCGCGCCAGCGGTTCGTCGTCCACCAGAAGGACGGTCAAGGGTGAGGGTGTGTTCGGCATGGCAGATGGATGAGCACGCGATAATTCTCGGGACCTTCCTCGATATCGAGGCGGGCTTCCAGATCGTAGTACAGGGCCAGGCGTTCCCGAATGTTGGCGACCGCCATGTGATTTCCGCGTACATGGCTGCTCCCTCCGGAGGGATTGGCAATAATGATCACGAGTTCGTCGCGCTTGCGGGAAAAGGAGATGGCGACCGTCCCGCCTTCGGGGCGCGGTTCTATCCCATGGTAGACGGCATTTTCCAGGAGGGGTTGGAGCATGAGGGGCGGGATGGCCTCATCCAGAGGCACGTCGGCCACTTCCCATAGGATGCGCAGACGTTCCCCCAGGCGCAGGCGTTCCAGATCGAGATACTGGCGCGCCAGGGCTATCTCGTCGGACAGGGGAACCCGCTCGGCGGGATCCCGGAGCGCCGCGCGAAACAGGTCCGACAGCGACTCGAGGGCTTCCTCGGCGCGCCGCGGTTCGGCCCGGATCAAGGACAACACGGCATTCAGGGAGTTGAAGAGGAAATGGGGCCGGATGCGGGCGTTGAGCGCCGAGAGCCGCGCTTCGCTCATGGAGGGTGAGATGGCCCGCAGCCGCAGGGTGAAATAGAAGAGCAGGAGAATGGCCGCCGCCGCGGCCAGGAGGGCCGCCCGGAGTGCGTCCAGGAAGGTCCCGGAAGTCAATCCAAGCCAGTTCCAAAGATCGCTTTGCAGGGCCGCCAGGCAGGCAGCGACTGCGACGACGACGAATTGAGCGGCGCGGGGCGGCATTTTCCAGAGTAGATCCCGTATCCCCGCGACGACCCCGAGGGTCAGGAGAAGAACCGGTTCGACCAGGGCTGCGAACTCGACAAATCGCCAGGGCCAGCCCCGCAGATCGGGGCTCTGGACCAGAGCCGCCGCCAGCGCCAGTACATTGCCGCCCAGGAGGACGCGCAGCACGACCCCAAGGTTGCGCCAGTCCGGCAGCGGGTGGACCGCCTGGATTTGTCTTATCATTTCGCTTTCCGAGTCTCCCGTCGCACCGCGCAGGGCATGCCAAACGGAACTCTAACCCCGATTTCCGCCACTGAAAATGACTTCCAACGCAGCACAATACACTTGGGCCGGCCGATTCTCCGAACCCGTCAGCGACCTGGTCAAACGCTATACCGCCTCGGTGGACTTCGACCGCCGCATGTGGCGTCAGGATATCCGGGGCTCCCTCGCCCATGCCCGCATGCTGGCCCGCCAGGGCATCATCAACTCCCAGGATCTGGCCGACATCGAGCGCGGCATGGCGCAGGTGACCCAGGAAATCGAATCCGGCGCTTTCGAATGGTCGCTGGACCTGGAAGATGTGCACCTCAATATCGAGAAGCGCCTCACTGCCCTGGTCGGCGACGCCGGCAAGCGCCTACACACGGGACGCTCCCGCAACGACCAGGTGGCCACCGACATCCGCCTCTATTTGCGCGATGCCATCGACGACATCCTCGCCCTCATCCAGTCCTTTCGCTCGGCGCTGCTCGATCTGGCAGACAAGGAAGCGGCGACCCCGATGCCCGGCTTCACCCACTTGCAGGTCGCCCAGCCGGTGACATTCGGTCACCACATGCTGGCGTATTTCGAGATGTTCGGCCGTGACGCCGAACGGTACGCGGACTGCCGCCGGCGGACGAACCGCCTCCCCCTCGGCGCTGCCGCCCTGGCCGGCACCACCTACCCCATCGACCGCGCCTTCGTCGCTGCAGAATTGGGATTTGAGGGGATTTGCGAGAACTCCCTCGATGCGGTCTCCGACCGCGACTTCGCCATCGAATTCTGCGCCGCCTGCGCCCTTCTCATGACGCACATCTCGCGCCTGTCCGAAGAGCTGGTGATGTGGATGAGCCCGCGCATCGGCTTCATCCGGATCGCCGATCGCTTCTGCACCGGATCGTCGATCATGCCCCAGAAGAAGAATCCGGACGTTCCCGAACTGGCCCGGGGCAAGACCGGCCGCGTCAATGGCCACCTGATTGCGCTCCTCACCCTGATGAAAGGTCAGCCTCTGGCCTACAACAAAGACAACCAGGAGGACAAGGAACCCCTCTTCGACGCCGTGGATACGGTCACCGACACCCTGCGCATTTTCGCCGACCTGGCCGGCGGCATCACCGTCCAGCCAGAGGCGATGACGAGCGCCCTGACCCAGGGTTTCGCGACGGCGACGGACCTGGCCGACTATCTGGTCAAAAAGGGACTCCCCTTCCGCGACGCCCACGAGGCGGTCGGCCATGCCGTGAAGGCTGCCGAGCGGCAAGGCGTCGACCTGCCTCAGCTGCCGCTTTCCGAGTTGCAGACCTTCTGCCCGCTGATCGGCGACGATGTCTATGCCGTTCTGAGCGTGGAAGGATCCCTGGCTTCGCGCAACCACATCGGCGGCACGGCACCCGGCCAGGTCCGTGCGGCCATCGCGCGCGCCCGATCCAAGCTTGCCGGATGACCAGGAAACTCGGCAAGTACGAAATCATCCGCGAGCTGGGGCAGGGGGCCACCAGCACCGTGTTCCTGGGGCGCGATCCTTTCGCCCAGCGGGACGTCGCCATCAAGGTCGCGACACCCGAAGCCCTGCGAGACCCGGATCGCAGCCGGGTCTATTCCCACCTTTTCCTGAACGAAGCCTCCCTGGTCGGCAAGCTCGATCACCCCCACATCGTGCAGATTTACGACGCGGTGGTAGCCGAGAATCTCTCGTACATCGTCATGGAGTATGCCCCCGGAGGCACTTTGGAAACCCACGCCCGTCGGGATAGCCTGCTGCCCGTCGAGCGCGTGATCGAGATCGTATTCAAGTGCACCCGTGCCCTGGATTACGCTTTCCGACTCGGCATCACGCACCGGGACATCAAGCCCGCCAACATCCTCCTCTCGCCCGAGACGGACATCAAGATTTCGGACTTCGGTGCCGCCATCACCCGCGAAAATGTGGAGCGCACCCAGGTTTCCGGCATCGGCTCTCCCGCCTACATGTCGCCGGAGCAAGTTCAGGAAAGACCGCTCGACCACCGGACCGACATCTACTCCCTGGGCGTCGTCCTCTATCAGCTCCTGACGGGCGATCTGCCTTTCCAGGCCAGCACCAGCTACAGCATGATTTACCAGATCATCCACTCCGTGCCGACGGAACCCTCGTTTCTTCGCGGAGACCTGCCCCCGGCCCTGGACGCGGTCGTCGCGCGGGCCATGGCCAAGGATGTCGAGGCGCGCTACCAGACCTGGGAGCACTTCGCCCATGATCTCGCCCTGGCGGCGCGCAAGCGCTCGCTGCGGGCGCGCAAATTCGATCTTCCGAGTACCGAGAAATTCGATCTCCTACGCGGAATGCCCTTCTTTCAGGATTTCCCCGATCCCGAGCTTTGGGAAGTCCTCGGCTTCGCCCAATGGGACCGAGTCCCGGCCGAGACCGTGATCATTCACGACGGCGACGACGGTAGTTTCTTCTGCTTCCTGATCGGCGGCGAACTCAAAGTCACCAAGAACGGGCGCATCCTGCATCTGCTGACCCCCGGGGACTGCTTCGGGGAAATGGCCGTCGTGACCCGCCGGGGTGCTCCCCGGACGGCAGACGTGACCGCGCTCACCACCGCCAACGTGGTCGTCATCCACCGCGAAGCCCTGGAGGCGGCGAGCGAAACCTGCCGCATGCATTTCTACCGGGGGTTTCTCGAGGTTCTCGCCAACCGGCTCACCATCGCCAACCAGCGGCTGACCGCGGTCTAGGGGCGGCACCCGCCCATCGACCGGGACAATGGTGCAAGTCTGAAGCGGAGCACGAAGGCGCCGGCCTGGATTTGCAGGCGACCGACACTATCGGAGCGAGTAAGCCACCAACTCCGTCGTATTGTCGTCAGGGACTTCGGTACTCATGTTCCCCATTCCACCGCCCAAGTCCTGCTGGCGCTGTTTGACCAAGCGCTTCGCCGCCTTGGCGTACCAAACAGTGAACACGGACTGAACGGGAATCCGGAATCCGAGCATGCGAGTGAGTCGAATCTGAATTTTTGTGGTCTCGAAGATTCCGGCTGGCACGGTGATCGTCTCCTCGCCCAGTACCTTGGCTTCGGTAGCACAAACCGACCGGTTCAGGCAGAGGTCCCAGTTTTGAAATTCGATCCCGCTCAAATCTAACCCGCCCCGGCTACCCGCAAACGCGATAAGGTAGGGCGAGAAGAAGACATCCCCAAGAGACCCCACGAGGGCCGGTTTTCCGTCGTAAGCCCACTCGGCAGTGCCTCGATTGGCGACGGAATCGCAGTATCGGAGAGCGGCATTTGGGGGTAACTCCCTTGGGGGTATCACCAGTTACCCCCACTTATACCCCCAGTTACCCCCGGATTTCAATACCCAACCCCGGACGACTATGGACGGAAAAAAGGCCGGAAACCTTGTATTTACTTGGTTATCCGGCCTTAGTCGCTCATCTCTGGACTAGATTCTGGTGGTGGAGAGACTCCACCGAAAGAACCGGCATCTTAAAGCATTTCGGGGTTTTTAGGAAGGATTGAGGCCAGTAGGGGCTTCGGAGGGGGTTTTTCGCATCTCTACCACCCCCGCCCATGCACCGAGTCGCTATCCAGCCAAGGGAAATAGCTGAGTTCGATTCCGCGAACCGCAATCACACTCACGAACATGGCAATCGCCACCAAGAGGCGGCCAAAAAGAAAATTTGCCAAAGTGTCAACCGAATTGTAAACTTCAGTCGGTTACTTGGAGGTAATCGATAGATGGGAACCCCGCTCAAGAACCCGCCCGTGTACCTGACCTTGGCCCAGGTGCGGTTCAACCCGATTCTGAAACTGGCCGATTTTCTGCCCAGCATCCAGGAGAGCTTCCGTCAGGCTGGCTATCCCGACTTCGATCGCCAGCACATTATCTCGATCCAGCTGACCGCCCAAGAAGGCCAACCGCCTGCTCCGACCCCTGTTCAGCAGGAAAGATTCCTGCTCGGCAACGTCGAAAAGACGCATACATTCATCCTGGATGGCCAGAGCCTCACCCTTCAGTCGACCAATTACGGCCAATTTGAAACCTTCTCGGCTTGCTTCCTGGATGGGCTGAACATCGTCAATGATGCAGTGAAGCTCGCATTCACCGAACGCGTCGGCCTTCGCTATCTCGACCGTGTGATGCCGCAAGCTGGAGAAACCATTGAGCAGTACCTCGTTGACCAGGTTCAAGGCCTGAATTCACGCCTCGGCGGACGCCCGCTCTATTCTTTTACGGAAGCAATGAACGAAATCGGGAACATCAAGCTGCTGAGTCGGGTTGCCATCCAAGAGGGCCCACTGGCCTTCCCCCCGGATATCCAACCAGGGAACATGCGAATTTCGGAAAGGTTTACGTCCTACGTCGGAAACAGTGCCATCCTCGATAACGATGGTTTCGTGGAAGGTCGTGAAGCGTTTTCGACGAAGGCGGTTGCCGAACATCTCGACGCCATCCACAAGGTCATCGGATCTGCATTCAAGACCACCGCGACGCCTTACGCATTTGCTGCCTGGGATAAGTGATCATGCTCGGACTCGCAGTTCCTGTTGGCGATTTCAACGCTCACGCTCACTATCGGCCAGTCCCTGCCATCCACAGGCAGGTGACCGTTGCCGAGGGTGGCCCTCTCCCTTGTTTTGGTGGAAGCGGCACAGGTGGGGTCGAGGGTGTGCACTTCGTCATGTCGCGCCAGGGCTATAGTCCCTACGCGATCCTGAAGGTCGAGCTGGCGGCAGCACAGGATACCTACGCACCCTACACCGATCTAATGAAGGAAGTGAAGGCCGGCTTCGGTCGGACCATGTCCCATCTCCCGGCGGTATTCGGCGTATCGCGCCAGACACTCTACAACTGGCTCAGTGGCGAAACACCCAAAGAGCAGCACCAAGGCAAGCTCATACAGCTGGCCGCTGCCGCACGTGTATTCACCAAGACCGGTTTCAAACCGACCGCGCTGTCGCTCGATCGTACCGTTGCGCAGGGTAAGTCGTTCGTTGAACTAATTGGACAAGGTGCCGACGGCAAGGAAACGGCCGAGCGACTCGTCCGGATCGAAAAACGTGGTGCGGCCGCACGAGAAAAACTCGATGCCTTGCTTGGCGACAGAACGCCTTCGCGTCCCGATGTTGCAGACATGGGCCGCCCAGCCCTCAATGAAAACGTCTGACTGGCATGGAAGGCATGGCAGCGACCTGGACCAGAGATACGCCGTGGCGTCAGGGGCACGTCCTCTCGGCCGAAGCTGTCCACTCGTTGGGACTGGTCCATCCAGAAACACCTGACACGACCTGTGTAGTCGTCATCAGCCACGATTGCGACCTGGCCAACGATGCCCTACAAGTCGAACCCGATGTCGAAGTCATAATCGGGCGTCACCTGCAGAAAGGGGATGGCAACTACTTCTGGGCAAAAGCGCCTCGCACCTTGCACGTCGATGCGCTGCGGAATGACACTGCTGCTGTTATCGAACTGGTCGCCACAGCCAAGCGGCTCATTTCAAAGCAGGCGCTCGCAGCGTTTTCACCTGATGCCGCCTATTCGCTTCCCGGAAAATCGCTGTCGGCGCTACGCTCATGGCTGGGTGTTCGCTACAACCGTGCGGCGTTCCCTGACTCGTTCGTGGATCGTCTCTCTCAGTCCAAGATCGATAAGCGTCTGGCCAAGATCATCGAACCTGTCGGCAACCTGCTGTCCGCCGTCTATTTCGACGTCGATGGCGGCAAGGAAATCGATCACTCCGATGGCAGCCCCTACGAGTTGAAGATCGTTCTCGCCTATCCACCGGGTGACGATCCTGAGCAAGCAGCCGACGATGTTGAAAAGCTCGAAACTGCGATCTCGGATCTCTTCGAGGAAAAGCATTTCGACAAGGCCTCCGACAACTGGATCGGGATTGCCTTGAGGCAATGCATGTCCATCTCCGAAGATGATCTGCCTGTCAGCAGGGCCAGACTACTCACCCAGTGGCGGCTGGAGTACATGACCCTCAAAGCCGATGAAGAGCAACCTGGCGCTCCTGTCTGACCGTCATACCGCATCGACCCCGAGAACCCTACGAGCATAGCCACCCCCTTGCGCTGACAGCGTTTCCATACAGTCTTTTTAACGGAGACTGGCATGGAGACAAAAACCTGCAATGCATGTGGCCACACATTCGCCCCTCGGCCGCAGAACCCCAATCAGACCTACTGCACCGATCCGGCATGCCAACG
>DAORDK010000027.1:0-33948 GCA_035345935.1 Rhodocyclaceae bacterium
CCTCTGGCGCAGCAGCGCCAAGATCGGCGCGGGCAAGTTCAGGCCGCTACGACCGTTGCAACCGGCTTAGCGTGCTTTATTTTCCGTTTTCTGAGGCGACCCCAACAAGGCGTGGCCGATTCGTTCCGCCATGGGCAAATTGGCCGCCAGGAGGACGGCGACTGCCCACCCCCCGACCAGGAAGAAGGCGTAGGCGGTTGCCCGCACCCGGCCAGTGCCCATCATTCGCTTGACGAATACGGCCGTCGCCGAGGCGGCGAGCCCTCCGCCGACGAGGGGCATCCCAAGCGCCAGAGCTGCCAGGGATCCCGCAGCAGCAACATTGCCGTAGGCCAGCGCAGCGATCCACTCATGACGCAGCCGGAGAAAACAGCCGAGAACGGGCAGAACAACGGCCAAGGCGAGCCCGGTCAGGAAGGGAATGGCGAAGAGGCCGGACAGAAGCTCGCTCATGGCAGGACACTCACGTCCGTGACCCGGAGCCCAAGCGCCGGGCCGCGAAGATAAGAAAGGTCTGTCATCGCCGCCCCTCGCCCAGGAGCATGGTCCGGTGGCAAACCGCGGCAGCGAATTCCGCATCGTGACTCACCAGGACGACGCCACACCCGGCTGCCGCCCGCTGCCGCAATGCCTCCACCAGATGATCGCAACCCGCGGCATCCAGATTGTTGGTGGGTTCGTCCAGCAGCAGCAGGTCCACCGGAGACTGGAGGATGGCCCAGAGTGCCAGATACTGGCGCTGACCGCCGGAAAGCCGATCCAGCCGCCAGTCGAGGCAATCGGCAAGCCACGGGGGCAAGCCATCCGGACTGGCTGCGGTCAGTCCCAGCAATTCGCGTCCGCTGAGGGGCAGGCCGTCGACCGGGGGCTGGGTCTGGGTCTGAAATCCCGTTCGTAGTCCGGGCCGTTTCTCCAAACGACCGGAAAACACCCGGGCGCCGCCCGCCAGCGCCGCAAGGAAGGTGGATTTGCCAGCCCCGTTGGGTCCTGCAAGTCCGACGATATCGGCGGGTGCTATGGTCAGATCGAGGGGACCGGTCACTGGACCGTCCCAACCGACCACCAGATCCCGGGCGGCGAGCAGCGGCGCGGTCAACGGACTGCCTCCAGCAATCGGGCCAGTGTCTCGTCGTAGAGCGCGAACAAATCCTGGGCCTCCTTCGATCCGCCCACCGTAAACGGCAGCACCACGGCGGGAATCTTCGCGCGGCCTGCAATCCACTGGCTCGGCCCGTCGTTCTGGTAGGCGGCGCGCAAGACCATTTTCGCCGGCTGACTCTGCTGGCGCGCGAGGATTTCGCTCAACTGGCCGCTGGTGGGTTCAACTCCAGGCTTGGGCTCGAGGGTGCCCGTTTCCCGCAGGCCTAGCCAGGTCAGGAGATAACTGAAGGAACGGTGGTGCACCAGGACCGGCACGCCCTTCAATACGGCGCCCTGCCTCTCCCAGCGCACCATGGCTGCCTGCCATCGATCGGCAAACCCCTGACCATTGGCTTGGTAGGCTTTGGCATTGGCGGGATCGATTTGGGCCAGCCGGGCGGTGAGGGCGGCCGCAACCTTGAGGATGTTGCGCGGATCGAGCTGGATGTGCGGATTGCCCTCCGGATGCACGTCACCTTGGGCGCGGTCGAGACTGGCTGGAATCTCGAGCGGGGTCACCCACCGGGCGGCTTCGAAGTATCCGGGCTGCCCGGGCTGGATGGCCGCATTGCCCGAATCGCGCAGGACGACGGGCAACCAGCCGATCTCCAGGTCGGCTCCGGTTGCGACGACCAACTGGGCGCTACGCGCCTGGGCCAGCAATGACGGCCGCGCTTCGATGCGGTGGGGGTCCTGCAAGGCGTGGGTGGCGGCGTAGACCTTGACCTTGTCTCCCCCCAGCTCGCGCGCCAAGGCGGCCCACTCGGGAACCGTCGCGAAGACATTGACGGCAGCGAGCGCCGGCAGGGCGAGCAGGGCGAAAAAGCCAGCCGCGAGAGTTCTCACCATGGTTCGCTCCTAGAAGGCATGGGCGCCATGGGCGCCCAGGCTCATGATGTATTGGAGGAAGAATTGCTTGTCCGTCTCGCCGGGCCCGCGCGAATCGTCACGGGCGAATTGCAAACGCAGGCGCGAGAACTCCGAGGGCGACCAATCCACCATCAGGCTGTCGCGCCGGGGCCGGTACTGAGCGAGGCTGGGGAAATCGGCGGCCGAAAGCGTTCCGGCATCGACCAGCCCAAGGCGTAGGGTGCCCGAATCCAGCGCATCGTAACGGTAGCCCACGCGCCAAAGGGGCATGAACTGCCACACCCCCTGGGCGTACCAGCCCGTCTGGCGACTGCGGAAGCGATCGCTGGCCTCGCCCACCCGATTGCTGCCTGCGCTGTCGTCGTAGGAGAGACTCCCGTCCTCCCGGCGCTGAAAGAATTCCGCCTGGAACTTGAAGTTCTGGCGCGTGGAATTGCCGTAGGGCGACCATTTCCAGACGAAGTCCGCCCCCCAGGTAACGCTGCGGCCGGTGAAGCTGTTAGCCGTCGCCAGCCCGCTGGAATCGATGTCGTCCCAACTCCTTTCCCGGGCATGGGTGCGCACGTAGGAGACCCCTGCCTGCCAGGCATGGGATTCCCCCACATCGCCCCCGAGGTGGGCAAACAGCGCCCCCAGGCCGGCGCCGTTCCTGTCCCGTTCGCTGCCCGGGAATCCGCCGCCGCGGGCCAATTCGCCGCCGACTTCGAAAAACAATGCCGTCGGTGCCACCCACTTCAACTGCAGACCGTCCTGCGAGAGTCGCGACCCCCAGAAAGCCTTGTAAGCCAGAGGCGCATCGACGAAATCCCAACCGTGGGGATGCTGCTGGTTCAAATAGCCGATGCCGGAGAGGAAGCGTCCGCCTTTGAGCTTGAGGCCCGCCGGAAGCGCGAGGGTCTCGACACTGGCCTCCTCGGTCTCGATGTGACTTTCGCCGCCCTCGTCGGCAACCGAAAAGCGGACATTGCCCCGAAAGAGGTGATCGACATTGGCGGAAATCGCCAACTCGGTCTCGCCCAGAGAGAAACTGCGCCCCGGGGGCCCGATCTCACCACCGCTGGGGACGAACCCGCGCAGGCGATAGGTCTCGGGACTGCGGGAAGTGGCCGCGTATTTTCCGTCGAGGATGACGGATATTTCCGGATTGAAGGCACTCTGGCCAGCAGCCGGTCGCACCGCAGGCGACTCGCCCGCCCGGTTTCCGACCTGCTCGACCTGGGCCTCCGCCTGGGCGAGCTTCTTTTCGAGTGCGGCAATGCGCTGCTCGTAGGTCTTCTTCATATCGTCGATCTGGGCACGGATCGCAGCCAGATCGGCGTCGGTGGCGGCCCTGGCGCCTCCGGTAAGCGCCAGGACGGCGGCCAGCGCAATGCTTCGCTGGGGCATGGGAATCTCCTGAAATGTACGGACGAAAGCCCCCTCCGATGAGGCGGCCGATCAATCAGAACGTTTCAGGCGTCAGGCGGAGCGCCCTGGCGGGCACCGGGTGCTGGCAGGAAGCAGCGGCCGCTGGCCGGAGAGTTCTCGGGGATCCAGCCGGGAGGCGCCACTGGCGGCAAGGCCTCGAGGGACGGCATGGCCGCCCCCAGATCGTGGGCGGCAAGGCAGAGCTCGCAGGCGTGTTCAGGCAAGACCCCGCCCCCGTCAGCGCCATGCTCGAAGGCATGCGCCCCCACCACCCATTGGGCGGCAAAGAAGACGAGGACGAGAAGGAAACGTCGGAGGTCAAGCATGGACTGGATTCGATCGGGGCGTGGTGCGGGACCTCAATCGACCTGCACCAGCACCCCTTTGAGATACTCCCCCTCCGGGAAGTTCAAACCGACCGGATGATCGGCCGCGCCCGCCAGGCGACGCACGATGCGGGCGTCGCGGCCGGCGTCCAGGGCCGCCCCGGCAACGATTTTCTGGAACAGCTCGAGGCCTATGCCCCCGGAGCAGGAGTAGGTCATGAGCAACCCGCCGGGCCGCAGCAGGCGGCAACCCAGGAGATTGATGTCCTTGTAGGCTCGAGACGCGCGCTCGGCGTGCGCCGCCGAGGGAGCAAACTTGGGCGGATCGAGGACGACGAGGTCGAACTGTCTCCCGACCTTTCTGAAATCGCGCAGGGCCTGGAAGACGTCGGCCTCCAACCACTCTGCCCGGGCCGCCGGCAGCTGGGGATTGAGGGCCAGATTGGCCTGGGCCTGCTCCAGTGCGGGCCCCGAGGAATCGATGGAAAGCACGTTGGCTGCTCCGCCGGCCAAGGCCTGCAGGGAAAATCCACCCGTATAGCAGAAGCAGTTGAGGACTTCCTTGCCGGCCGCGAGCCCCTTCAAGAGCAAGCGATTTTCGCGCTGGTCCAGATAGAAGCCGGTCTTATGGCCACCCGCAATATCGATTCCCAACCGGACGCCATGTTCGGCAATGGCGAGGAGGGTTTTCGGCGCTTCGCCATACAGCCAACCCGTCGTCGGCTCCAGGCCCTCCAGTCCCCGCACGTCGGAGTCGGATCGCTCGAAGACGCGTTCGCAGCCCGTGGCCTGGACCAGGGCAGTCACCAGAGCTCCTCGCCACTTGTCCGCCCCGGCCGAAGTCAGCTGCAATACCGCCGTGTCGCCGTAGCGATCGGCGATGATGCCAGGCAGGCCGTCGGACTCGCCGTGAATCAGCCGCAGCCCCTCCTGGCCCGCCAGTTCGGGCAGGGTCGCGCGACGGGCAACCGCGGCCGCCACGCGGCGCTTGAAGAAGGCATCATCGACAGTTTCTTCGGGGGAGAAGGTCCAGAAGCGAGCCCGGATCTGGGATTTCGGGCTGTAGGCAGCCCGCCCCAGCGAACGCCCATCATCGGCGAGGACCTCGACGGTATCTCCCGGACGAGCGCGTCCTTCCAAACGGCCAACCGAACCGGCAAATAGCCAGGGGTGTCGCCGGAGAGCGGAGCGTTCCTTGCCGGGAAGGAGAATGAGCTTGGCCATGATCGGTCGCAATCAGGAAACCAGTGTGGCGCTTTCCCCGGCAAGCAGGGTCGCGAGTTCTTCGATCGGCATGGGACGGGCAAGCAGGAACCCCTGCACGAAATCGCAGTCGTAATCCTCCAGCATGGCCAACTCCGCGGCCGTCTCGACCCCCTCGGCAACCACCGGGATCGCCAGCGCCCGGGCCATGCGCAGGATGGCGACGACGATCGCCTGGCCCTGCTGGCCTGCGCCCATGGCGCGGATCAGGCTGCGGTCGATCTTGAGTTTGGCGCTACGCATGCCGCAGAGGACGCCCAGGGAACTGTAGCCCGTTCCAAAGTCGTCGATGGCCAGACGGTAACCCGCAGCTTCCAGTCGCTCGATGAGGGCGTGACCGCTCTCGACCGCATCCACCGAAACGCTTTCGGTCAATTCGAACTCGATCCGCTCGGGTGTCAGGCCAAGTCGTTCCAACTGCTTGAAGAAGAGCAGTTCCGCGTCGGATCGGACAAATTGTCGGAAGGAGAGATTGATTGCGACCGGCGGAGCCTTGGCCACGGCGGCCTCCAGCAGCGCCAGATCGGAAGCCACGCGGCGCAAGACCAAGAGACCGATTTCGGAGATCAAGCCGGTTTCCTCGGCCAAAGGGATGAACTCGGCCGGGGAAACCGGCCCCCTATCCGGCGCATTCCAGCGCAATAGGGCTTCGGCCGCCGCGACCCGGCGGGTCCTGAGATCGATGATAGGCTGATAGACCAAGCTGAATTGATTGGCAGCGCAGGCCGAACGCAGCGCCTCCTCAAGCTCCAGACGTTGGCGAGTCTGGCGTTCGATGTCGCTGGAGAAGAACTGGTAGCCATTCTTGCCTTGCTGCTTGGCGTGGTACATGGCCGCGTCCGCGCGCTGCAGGAGATCGTTGGCGGTGGCCCCGTCGGCAGGAGCCAGGGCGATGCCGATGCTCGCTCCGACGCTGATCGAACGTTCGCCGATGCGGATGGGCCGGCGCATGAGCTCGACCAACTTGCCGGCGATGCGGCCCACCGCATCGGGTCCCTCGGGCTGATCGAGAAGAACGACGAACTCGTCGCCGGAAATCCGCGCGACGAAATCGTTGGCGCGCAAAGAGCGTTCCAGGCGTTTGCCCAGACTGACGAGGACCTGATCCCCCGCAGCGTGGCCATGGGTATCATTGACCTGCTTGAACCCGTCGAAATCCACGAACAGCAGCGCAAATTCGCGCCCATCCCGGCGCAGACGCGCCACCGCCGCATCGAGAGTATCGCGGAAGAAATTGCGGTTGGGGAGGCCTGTCAGGGTGTCGTACATGGCCAGATAAGCCATGCGTTCCTCGGCAAAAACGACGGTTTCCCTCAGGCGCGCCGAATACACGGTGGCCAGGATGGAACCGATCACCACCACGGCTATCCCCGAGCCGAGAAAATAGAGGGTTTGCCGATAGATCGGTTCCAGCGTGGCGGACATCTCGATTCTGCCGACCGCGCGTCCATTGAGTTCTATCCCCTGAGCCACGGCAATTTCGGGAATCTCCATACCCAGGAGCCGAGGCGCGCCCTCAACCCGGGTATACCGGGCGATGATCCGTCCCCCCGGCAATACCAACCGGGCCGCCGTGACCGCAGGGGCCGACTGGCAGGCCCCCAGGATCTCCCCCGCATCCTCGGCATTTCCGAAAGCGAGGGCTGCCGTGCTATTGCTCCCCACGACTCGCGCCAGAGCCAAAAGGGCGCTCTCCTCGCTCGCCCGAAGCATGAAATATTGGATCACTGCCAAGACCAGGACGAGTGCCGCCGTCACCCCGGAACTGATGACGATTTCGCGTATGCGGCGGCGCCTATGGAAGGCCATCTCAATCTTCCTTGACGTAGCGAGCGAGCCGCAGAACCTTGGCGCTCATTGAAAGCCCCGCCCGCCGCAGGGTTCCGAGACCGATGTCGAAGCCGACGCGCTTGCCGTCCATCACGAGATTGACCATGGCCCCCTGATCCACCAGCCCATGACCGCTGGAGACGGTCAGCATGGCCGGCTCCCGCGGGCGAGCCGCGGCGAACGCGGCGGCGGGCAGATAGGCGGCATCGCAACCGGCAAGCCGACCGGCAACAGTCCCCCTGATCCGGATGCGCCGATTACCCAGGAGCTGGTTGTCCAGGACCGCGAAGCCCGCCGCCAAGTCGTCCCCTTCAACGACGCAGAACTGGAACTCCCTTCCTGTGCCTCCCTCTTCCGGCCACTGGACGAATTGGACGATGTTGTAGATCACTGCGACCCGTAAGGGGATGTCACCGCCCGATTCGGCCTCTGCGCCCCCCGCGGCTGCCAAAGCGAGGAGCGCAACATAGCCCCAGCGGATGGAGGAAAGTCTCACGAACCGCTGCGTCCGGGTTAGTAGCGGCCCAACCATTGCAGGAAGACCTGTCGACCGATCTGGGGCATGGCATCGATGGGGGTGTAATACCCGGGAGTCGGGTCCCGATATCGCCGATCGAAAAGATTGGTCGCCGACAAGCGAACCTCGGACCCCTGTCCCAAGGGTCGATTCAGGGTCAGATTCGCCACTGCAAAAGCAGGGGTCTGGCGGCCCGCTTCGGTCCGGCGACGCCCCGTACCCAGAATTTCGAGACCCATATCCCATCCGGCTAGCGCAGGGAAGTAGGCTTGGCCCTTGACCAGCTGTCGCGGCGAATTGGTGAGCCGATGGTTAGCGTCGCTGGCATCCTGCAGGGTGAAGCTTCCTTTGAACCGGAATCCGTCTTCGCGTCGATATTCGGCCTCCAATTCGCTGCCCACAACATGAATCTTCGCGCCATTCAAGTAACGGGCGAGCCCATCGACCGGATCCACCTGCTGCTCCAGAGCCCCGCTCATGTCGTAGTGGAAGAGGCTTGCGCCCAGACGAATTTCGCGTCCAACGAAGCGTTCGAAGGCCAGCTCGGTCGTCCTGATGCGTTCCGGCCCGACCCCCGGCGAAGCTTTCTGCGTGGATCCGCCGTCGCCGTAAAAACGCTCGTACTGGTTTGGTGCACGGAACGCCCGCCCCAGAAGCAGCTTGATTGCCGTAACGGCATCCGGCCGGTAAATCGCGGCGAATCGCGGAGACACCTCCCCGGAAAAATCGCTCACCTTGTCGTAACGCAACCCCAAGTTGATCAGCCACGACTCCGAAAGACGCCACTCGTCCTGGAAATACACGCCCGCCAAATTGGAAGCGTGATGGATGTCGAGGTAGGTCGCTGGCGGATCGATGTCGGCGTTGCTCTGGGAGAGCCGCCAGTTGCGGCGCACTTCGAGGCCCCCCACCAGAATGTGGTTGGCGATCCCCCGATAGGTCAGCCGATATTCGGCGCCTCCCGCTTGGGCTTCGGCCCGGTCGCGGTTGACGTAGTTGGGCGTGCCCGCAAAGGGCCAGTCTGCTTTGTAGCGGTAGTGATTGGCGTAGATCCGGACCAGGCGCGAGAGGGCATCGCCCAAACTCGCCTCATGGGCCGCCTCGATGAATGCCTGCTCGTCCAGGGCCTCGGCGGCGACCCCGAAGCGGGTCCCATAGGGAGCGGCCGGATTTTCCTTGGTCCGGCGATTGAACCCGGCGGAAATGCGCAGCCCGCCATCGGTCAGCTTGGCGAAAAACTTGGCGTAACGCTCGCCATCCAGCCGGCGCACGGTCGCGTCGTATTCGTCGAAGCGAAGCGGACCGCCGCCATCGTCCGCCACGCTGCCGTAGAAGACGATATCCCGACCCCCGGCAAGTTGCCGCCCGTAAGCCAGACTGGCCCGGCAAGCCTCGCGCGTCCCGAACTCGACGCGCGGTTCCCAGCCGTTGATGTCGGCACCGCTGCGGGTCACCAGATTGACGACGCCAAAGAGCCCATTGCCTCCGTAGAGGGACGAGCTGGGACCGGCGAAATATTCGACCCGTTTGAGGATGGGGGTATCGAGTACGGCCTCCCCACCGAATTGGGCCTGATCGTAGATGCCATCGTTGATACGCAGCCCGTCGACGAGGAAGAGCACGCGACTACCGTAGTCGTCAGGCCGGTTGAAGCCCCGCACCCCGAGGAATTGATAGGTATGATCGTAGGTCAGGTCGATGCCGGGGAGTCCCCGCAACGCATCGCCCACGGATCGATAGCCGAAGGCGCGCATATCGTCCCGATCGACCACCCGGACCAGCGCGGGAGCATCGAGAGTGGTCTGGGGGAATTTGGATACCGACGAAACCTCCAGCCGCAGGAGGCTCTCCAGAGGAAGATTCAGGGTGTCGAGGGCGGCGATCTCCTGGGCTGCCGCCGCTAGAGCCCAAAGACACCCGACGCCGACCCCCAGCCCTGTGCGCAGGTGCTCCCCATTACTTTTCATCGCACACCCCTGATCGCGGCACGGTGAGCTACCAGCCCGGCCAACTGTTCCTCAACGCGGACCGTGGGGCCCGCGCTCCCTGATTCTTATGGCGCTATTTTCCACATTCTGCATCGTGTCGTGTCCGCATTCCCTTGATCAGGACGAAAAAAAACCCCGGCACCTTGGGGTACCGGGGTTCCTGGTCGCCGGCTTCAGCCCAGGGCCTTGCGATTCCGCTGGTGGCACTCGGCGGCGTACATGACCTTGAACATGGTCTTGCCGGTACCCTTGAACAGGCGCTTGGTGGACTTCGAGACACAACGGCGCTCCAGGGAGGAACGGCGGGTACGGTTGATTGCCATGGCTAACTCCTTGATTCAGGGAATATTTCAAAACGGGGCATGGTATCCGCAAAGTAAGACCCGGTCAATGTTTCCGTGCCGATCCGGGTTGGCAAGGACGCGGTGACCTAATTGCCGACCCTAGCGGCGAGGCTTACTGCGAAGGGAAACGTCCATTTCGCAAATTGGCGAGCGACTGCCGGCAGTCCCGAAATGGTCCCGGGGATCATCGCTTCCGGACAGGAGCGCGGAAGACCTGGGCTCGGTGGCGCGGCCCCCTAAAACTCCCAGCCCATCCGCTTCAGGAGATTCGCGGTCTCACACACCGGCAGCCCCATGACGCCGGTATAGCTGCCGGCGAGGTGGCGGACAAAGATGCCCGCGCGACCTTGAATGCCGTAGGCTCCCGCTTTGTCGAGCGGATCACCGGTCGCGACATAACGGCGTATTTCTTCCTGGTCCATGTCACGGAACTCCACTTCGCTCGTCGAGAGGGCATATTCGGTCATCCCGCGGAAATGCACGGCAACGCCGGTCAGGACCCGGTGCTTCTTCCCGGAGAGTTCACCGAGGATTTTCTCGGCATCCTTGGCGTCCAGGGGCTTGCCGATAATCCGACCGGCAAACTCCAGAGTCGTATCGGCGGCCAGCACGGGTTGCGCGATCAGCCGGCGCCAGCCGACGATACGACCACCATGGTCGGCTTTGGCCCTGGCGACCCGTTCCACGTAGGCAGCGGGATCCTCGCCGGGCAGCGGGGTTTCATCCGTCTCCGGATCGGCCCGCTCGCCCGTGCGGAAAATCATGGTATCGAAGGCGACCCCGATCTGGCCAAGAAGCTCGCGGCGGCGGGGACTACGGGAAGCGAGGTGTATGCGCATGTTCTTCCGATTGCGGACTGGTGTTTTGGCGTCAGGTTTTAGATCGCTCAGTTGAGGCTCTGCAAGCTTGCCCCCCAAGACTGATGCCCTCCTCAACCGCGTCTCGGCCACCGGACATGCGCGTGCTCAGGCATAGGGCTTCGCGGTCCCGAGTCTTCAACCCTGCGCCCTCATCCTTCCCGGTGGTAAGGGTGATTGCGCAGCACGGTGCTCGCCCGGTAGAGCTGCTCGCAGAGTACCAGACGGGCAAGGCCATGGGGCAACGTCAGGCTGGACAGGCGCAGGCGATCATCGGCGTCGCGCTTCAGTTCATCGTCGAGGCCGTCGGCCCCCCCGATCAGGAGTACCGCATCGCGGCCGTCTTGCATCCAGGAATCGATTCGTCGGGCGAACTGGAGGGTGTTCAGGTCTTCACCGCGCTCGTCGAGGATAACGAGGCGTACCGAACCCGGAATTGCTTCGCGAATGCGCGACTTTTCCGCCGCCAGGAGCTGATCCCGGGTCTTGGAACCCCGAGGCTCCGGCTTGACTTCGATCACGGCGGCGGTCAATTCCCGAGGCATGCGCCGCAGGTACTCGGTACAACCCTCCTCGACCCAGTCCGGTTGCCGGTGGCCAACCGCCACCAGGGTCAGCTTCATGCCACCTTGGATTCCGCCAGTTTGCGATGCTGCCCGGGCGTCACCTGCCAGAGTTCTTCCAGGTTGTAGTACTGGCGGATCGCCGGCTGCATGACATGAACGACAATGTCGCCCAGGTCTACGAGCACCCATTCGCCGTTTTCCTCGCCTTCGACGGAAACAACCTCCCCACCGGCCTCGCGGACCTTTTCCTGAACATTGCGGGCCAGGGCCTTGACCTGGCGGTTGGAGTCTCCCGAAGCGATCACGATGCGATCGAACAAGGAAGTGAGGCGCGTGGTATTGATGACTTCGATGTCTTTGCCCTTGATGTCTTCGAGGGCGGCAACGACGATTTTCTGGAGTTTGCGAACGTCCATCAGGCGGGTCGGTAAAGGCGGTGACGGTCAATATAGTCCACAACGGCTTCCGGCAGCAAATAGCGCGGGCTGCCGCCGCTGGAGACCAGTTGGCGGATCCGGGTGGCGGAGATGGCGAGCGGCGTCAGGGGCGCGGCGATCACCCCCCCGGCCGGCGAACGCCTCAGCGCCCGGCTGTCGGACACTTCGCGCCGCGAGAATTCCGTGGCCAGTACCGCAGGCAGGCTGGCGGGATCGATGGGAAACCCCGGCCGATGAAATACCGCGATGTGGGCAAGGGAAAACAAATCCCGCCAACGATGCCAGGTCGGCAATCCGGCGAAGGCATCTGCGCCCAGGAGGAGGACCAAGGCACGCTCCCCCGCGGCCTCCGCCCGCAAGCGTTCGAGGGTCGGCACGGTGAAGCTCGGGGCCGGGGATTCCACTTCGGAGGCATCTACGGTGAAGGCCGAATTTCCGGCCACCGCCAGACGCACCATGGCCAGCCGATGGGCAGCATCCACTCCGGGAATATCGCGATGGGCAGGATTTCCGGCAGGAATCCAGCGCACTTCGGCCAGTCCAAGGCCTTCGCGGGCCTCCTCGGCGAGGCGCAGGTGTCCGGTATGGACCGGGTCGAACGTTCCCCCGAAGACTCCGAGGAGATCAGGCAGCGGCATCGACGCCGAAGACGTCACGATAACTGACGTAAAAACTGGCAAAGACGATGGGCGCCAGAACCAGCATCACCGGAATGGTGACCAAGGCGGCCATGAAATTGGCCGCTCCGGGAAAAATCAGGACCAGCAGCCCGAGGAGGATTCCCGGGATGATGGCCGCCACGGCCGCGAGGGAGAGGCCATAGACCAGGAAAGCGCGCCAGTTGATCCAACAGGCCACCAGGCTGAAGAAAAGCGCCTTTGCAGCAGAAAGGCCATGCCAGGCAGCCAGGACCGGAGCAAACCAGTAGGCCATGAGGAGCGGAGTCAGCAGCAGGACGACTACGGTAGCCGGGGCAAGAAGGCGGCCGCTCTCCACCGCTTCCCTGTCCACCGGTTGGCCCGACAGCATGGCACGCATCAGTTCGCCGTCGTCGATGAGGGAAGCCAGCATCAGTATCACTAGGGTGGAGACCAGATAGAGGGCACCGAGGGCCGCCAGGGTACGCGGGTTTTCCTTCAATCCTCCGAACAGCGTCTGGACGCCTGGAACCAGACGCCGTTCAAGAAGGCGGCAAGTCTGCATCAGCCCGACCGAAAGTCCGGGAATGGCCAACGACGCGGCGACAGTTCCGATCAGCGGCACGGAGGAAAGCAGGATGACCGTAAACCAGTAGGCCACCACCAACATGGCGAGCAGCGGTGGGTTGCGGCGGAACAGTTCGGCGCCGCCGACCAACCAGCGCCAGCCGGCTGCAGGAGGAAGAGTGTTGGCTCGCATCAGCTGGCAGGGAAGACGTCGCGATAGGACGCGTAGAGCGCACCGGAGAACACCGGCAGAAGCACGAGAAATCCCAGCCCGAGGGGAAGCGTGGCGAAGAAGCACAGCACCGTCAGGATGATGCTGAAAACGAGAAAGGGCAGCCAGTTGGCGACGCAGGCCGCAAAGCTGGCCTTCATCGCCGCGATCGGCGCCATGGCATTGAAATAGACCAGTGCCGGCGCAAACCACATGGCCATGATGAGAGGAATCATCGCAATGGACATCAGCATTCCGCCAAGCAGGAGGCCCCCGAACAGGACGCCCAGCCCCGCCCCGGCCACCGCGGGATTGCTCGTCGCGACCCCGAATACGCCGCCGACTACGCCCCCGCCAATCAGGATGCCGATGACCAGCACGACGGCCAGGATCGCGGCCGTAAACACGACGCCGAGCAGCACGAGTTCCCCTGCCCGCCGGTTGAACCCGGCGAACAGGCCGCCCACGTCGATGTCTTCGCCCCGGGTCTGGCGGCGCGCCAGATCCAGGAGTCCGGCGCTGAGGATGGGCATCAGAAGATTGGTGGCGACACCTCCGACAATGGGCACGATGGTCGGCCCGATGCCGATGATCATTGTGAGCAGCGCCGCCGCAAGCCAGACGCTGGGATTGGCGGCGAAGAGGGTCCAGCCTTGGCGCAGCCAGTCGAAGCAGGCCCCCGGGTCCACGTGCCGACTGGAGCCGTCGAAGGGTCTGGGAGCCACCGGGAAGGGAGCGGAATCGTCCATCGATGTGTCAGCAAGCCGGAAGAGGAGACCGCCGACGGTTCCCGATTACCAGTTGTGGATCACCCACATGGGGGGCTTGACCACCGGGCCGCCGACCGTGTCGGCCTCGACGAACTGACCGTTGCCCTGGTGATCGACCAGGTAGTAGGGTTTTCCCCCCGCCGGCGTCACTTTGACCATGTAGAGCTTGCCGTTGGCGCGGAATTCCTCCCGCGTCTCCTTGTCGTTCCGCACAATGGTGACCTGGGGTTCGAGGGCCTCGTCGAAGGCCTCCATCCCCGGAGGAGGAGGCGGTACCGCGGGCAGGGGCTTCAGGTCTGCAGGACGCGGCGCATCGGCCCAAACGGGCAGGGCAGCGGCAAAGAGGAGGGGAACTAGGCGGCGCATGGCAATTCCAGGGGGCTTTGTCTTCATTCTATTACAGGTTGAGCATCATCTCCCGTTCGTTGGGGAGCGGCGCAAAGGGACGGGCCTCGTAATGTTTGAAAATGGCCTCGACCACACGCGCGGGGTCGTCGATCACCTGGATGAGCTCCATGTCCGTGGGATCGATCATCTTCTCGTCGATCAACCGGGTGCGAAACCAATCCACCAACCCTGCCCAGAAGCTTGAACAGACCAGGATGATCGGGATCTTGCGGCTCTTGCCGGTCTGGATCAGGGTCAAGGCTTCGAGCAGTTCATCCAGGGTGCCGAAGCCGCCGGGCATGACCACATACGCACTGGCGCAACGCACGAACATGTATTTGCGGGCGAAGAAGTGGCGGAAAGTCTGGGAGACGTCCTGGTAGGGATTCGCGCGCTGCTCGTGGGGCAACTGGATATTGAGCCCGACCGACGGCGACTTCCCGTCGAAGGCGCCCTTGTTCGCAGCTTCCATGATGCCGGGACCGCCACCGGAGATGACCGCGAAACCAGAATCGGAGAGCAGACGGGCGATCGTTTCGGTCAGTTGGTAGTAGGGAGAGTCCTCGGGGACCCGGGCGCTGCCGAAAATGGTGACTGCCGGGCGGATCGTGGACAGGCGTTCGGTGGCCTCGACGAACTCTGACATAATGCCGAAGATGCGCCAGGATTCCCGTGCCGACGCTGCCTGGATGAGGGCATCGGCTTCCGCCGAGTGAACGAATTTGTTGTTCTCTGTCATATGCCTCTGCTCCTCTTGGTGGACGGTTCGTCCTACCTCTATCGCGCCTTCCACGCCCTGCCCGACCTGAGAAACAAGGCCGGCGAGCCCACCGGCGCCCTGTATGGGGTGCATGCCATGCTACGCCGGCTGGAAAGCGACTACAAGGCGGACTACAAGGCCGTGGTCTTCGACGCCAAGGGCAAGACCTTCCGCGATGACTGGTTCCCCGAATACAAGGCCCACCGTCCGCCCATGCCGGAAGACCTGGTCCGTCAGATCGAGCCCATTCACGCGGCAGTACGGGCCGCCGGCTGGCCCCTGCTGATGGTCGACGGCGTCGAGGCCGACGACGTCATCGGCACCCTCGCCGCCCGGGCGTCCGCAGTCGGCATGGAGACGCTGATCTCCACCGGCGACAAGGACCTGACCCAACTGGTGAGTCCCGCCGTACGCTGGTACAACACCATGAGCAACGAACTCCTCGACCCTGCCGGGGTGGAGGCCAAATTCGGCGTGCCGCCACGGCTCATCGTGGACTACTTGGCGCTCATCGGCGACAGCGTCGATGGCGTTCCCGGAGTCGCCAAGTGCGGGCCCAAGACCGCACTGAAGTGGCTGGCCCAGTACGGCGACCTCGACGGCATCGTCGCCCACGCCGACGAGATCGGCGGCGTGGTGGGGGAGAATCTCCGCGCCCATCTGGGTTTCCTTCCCCTGGGCAAGAAGCTGGTGACCGTCGTCTGCGATCTCCCCGGCCTGCCGGCGCCGGCCGAGTTGGTCCCCCAACCCCGCGATGCCGAGGCCCTAAAGACCCTTTTTTCCCGCTTCGAATTCAAGACCTGGCTGAAGGAACTGGAATCCGGTGCCACGCAGGAAGACGGGCTCGCAACCCCCGCTGCCCAGCCCCCCACCCTCGACGATTCCGGAGGGCACCGGGCGCGCTACGAGACCCTGCTGTCCTGGCCGCAACTGGAAATCTGGCTGACCAAGATCGACGGTGCCCCACTCACGGCCCTGGACACGGAGACCACCAGTCTCGAAGCCTTCGCCGCCCGCATTGTCGGA
Organism: Rhodocyclaceae bacterium; assembly: GCA_035345935.1. GTDB lineage: Bacteria > Pseudomonadota > Gammaproteobacteria > Burkholderiales > Rhodocyclaceae > SSSZ01. The sequence continues at coordinate 15,905 of DAORDK010000027.1, forward strand.
ATCTCCCTTGCGGTGACCGCCGGCGAGGCATGCTACATCCCGCTCGCCCACACGGCCCCCGGCGCCCCGGACCAGCTGGATCGGGAAACGGTCCTGGCCCGCCTCAAGCCCTGGCTGGAAGATACGCGCAAACCCAAGCTGCTGCAGAACGCCAAGTACGATCAACACGTCTTCGCGAACCACGGAATCGCCCTGGCCGGCGTCGCTCACGACACCATGCTGCAGTCCTACGTCCTGGAATCCGACAAGGGCCACGACCTGGGCCAGCTGTGCAGCCGCCACCTGGGACTGGTCACCATCGCTTACGAAGACCTCTGCGGCAAGGGTGCCAAGCAGATCGGTTTCGATCAGGTCGATGTGGAGCGCGCCGCGGCCTACTCCGCCGAGGACGCCGACGTCACGCTGCGCGTCCATGCCACCCTGTTCCCCCGTTTCGCCCACGAACCGGGGCTGGCCCGCATCTACGGCGAATTGGAAGTGCCGGTGCAGCAGGTCATCTGGCGTATGGAGCGCAACGGCGTGCTCATCGACACGGCAGCCCTGGCCCGCCAGAGCCACGAACTGGGGCAGAAGATCATGGCCCTGGAGAGCCAAGCCTACGAACTGGCCGGCCAGCCCTTCAACCTCGCTTCGCCCAAGCAACTCGCGGAAATCCTCTTCGAACGGCAAGGTCTGCCGGTGAAGAAGAAGACTCCTTCGGGCACGCCCTCCACCGACGAGGAAGTGCTCTCCGAGTTGGCGCTCGACTACCCCCTGCCCAAACTCCTGCTGGAACACCGCAGCCTGTCCAAGTTGAAAGGCACCTATACCGACAAACTGCCCCGCTCGGTCAATCCGGCCACCGGCCGCGTCCATACCCACTACGCCCAGGCCAGCGTAGCTACCGGTCGCCTCGCCTCCAGCGATCCCAATCTGCAGAACATTCCCGTGCGCACCGAAGAAGGCCGGCGCATCCGCACCGCCTTCGTCGCCCCCGCCGGCAGCAGTATCGTCTCCGCCGACTATTCCCAGATCGAGTTGCGCATCATGGCCCACCTCTCCCGAGACCCGCGATTGCTCGACGCCTTCGCCCACGGTGAGGACGTGCACCGGGCCACCGCCGCCGAAATCTTCGGCGTCACCCCCCTGGAGGTCGGACCCGATCAACGCCGGGTGGCGAAGACCATCAACTTCGGTCTCATCTACGGCATGAGCGCCTTCGGGCTGGCGCGTCAGCTCGATCTGGAGCGCAGCGCGGCCCAGACCTACATCGACCGTTACTTCACCCGCTATCCGGGGGTCGCGCGCTACATGGAGGAAACCCGCAACGCCGCGCGCCAGCAGGGTTACGTCGAGACCGCCTTCGGCCGCCGCCTGTGGTTTCCCGACATCCGCGCCAGCCAACAGGGCCGCCGCCAGGGCGCCGAACGCGCCGCCATCAACGCCCCCATGCAGGGGACCGCCGCCGACCTCATCAAGATGGCCATGATCGGCGTGCAGCGCTGGCTCGACGAGGGGTCCATGACCACCCGTCTGGTCCTCCAGGTCCATGACGAACTGGTGCTGGAGGTGCCCGATGCCGAGCTCGCCGAGGTGCGCGCCCAGTTGCCCCGCCTCATGGGCCAGGTCGCGCAACTGACTGTACCTCTGGTGGTGGAAGTCGGAGTGGGGCCGAATTGGGAGGCTGCGCACTAATTCGGGGAGGGCCGCCGGACATACGCATTCCCGGCGGAAGGCAGTCGGAGTATCCTGGAGAAAAGGCCGGGAAACCCGCAATAGGAGGGGGAGATCATGCAGCGTCTGTTGGACATTCTGGCGTCCGGGGTCCATGACGCCAAGAACCAGCTGTTCGTCGCCGAATCGATTATTGCCGCGGCCGAGCGTACCCACAGTGTCGACCTCGCGGAAGCCCGCTATGCCATCGAGGCAGCAGCCGGTCGACTCTCGCGGACCCTGGCCACCTATCGCCTGCTGCGCCAGGGCGCTACCCTGGCGGTAGTCCCCACGGTGATCGCCGATCTTTGCGACGAAGTGGTCCTCGCCCAGGGAAAGCATCTGCTCCAATCCGGAGTCCGCCTCGAGACCGACTTGCGGGTCGCCGACGTCTGGCCCCTGGACCGGGATCTGGTCGGCGACATTCTCAACAATGCCGTGCAGAATGCGGGCCGCTATGCCCGCTCCCGGGTGCTTTTGACCGCTGCGGTCGACGCCGGGGACCTGATACTGCGGGTGGAAGACGACGGTCCGGGATACCCCGATCCGGCGACCGCCGCTCAGGGCGGCACCGGCCTTCTCGTCGGCGAACGCCTCGCTGCCCTCCATGTGCGCCACGGCCGCAGCGGCGCCCTGCACCTCACCAATGGCGGCGCCCTCGGCGGCGCCATATTCGAACTCCGCCTGCCCTGATGAGCGCCTACGCCGACAAGCGCTTTCTCGTCGTCGACGACCAGCCCCTGGCGCGCGATAGCCTGCGGGCCATCGCCCAGACCGTGGGTGCCTTTGCTGTGGAGTTCGCCTCCAATTACCAGGACGCGCTCTACCGTATTCGCAACAACGCTCCCGACATCGTCCTCTGCGATTACATGTTGGGAGAAGGCCGTTCCGGCCAGCAATTGCTGGAGGAACTCCGACGCTTCAACCTGCTTTCCGACGACACCATCTTCATGATGGTCACCGGCGAGCAGGCTTACGAACAGGTGGTCGCCGCGGTGGAGCTGGTGCCCGACGACTACATCATCAAGCCTTTCTCGCCGGACAAACTTCTCCTGCGCCTCGACCGCATCGTGGCCAAGAAGAAATTCTTCGCCGCCTATTACCGCGAGAAGCGCCGCCAGGATTACGCCGCCGCCCTGGCGGTACTCGCCCGCGGCAGAGACAGCGAAGCCGGCCGTCCTTACCGGTTTGAAATCCTGCGGCAGGAGGCGGAAACCCATCTCGCGGCCGGCGATGCTTCCGCCGCCGAAGCGGCCTACCGCAACATCCTCGCCGATTACGAGTTTCCCTGGGCTCGGGCAGGAGTCGCCCGTTCCCTCCACCGTCAGCAGAAACACACCGAGGCGCGGGCAGAAATCGAACTGGTCGTCGCCGGAACACCTTCTTATTTCGATGCCTCCGATCTCAAGGCGAGCATTTGCATGGCCCAGGGCGAGCACGCCGAGGCGCAGAAGGTCCTCGACGAAATCGCCCGCAAGACCCCCCGCAACTTTCTGCGCAAGCGGCTTCTGGCGCAGGCCGCCGCATTGAATGGCGATACCGAAACCGCGCGGGCGGCCATGGCCGAGGTCATCGCCAACGACACCATGCCCGGTGCCGTCTCCCCCCAGGATCAACTCACCCTAGTCCGCAATCAGGTGGCCGCCGGAGACCTCGTGGCCGCCGAAAAATTGCTGCTCGGGCTGCGGGAAAGCGACGTCAAGGGCTTCGATCTCGCCCTCCAGGCCAGCTATGTCGCCCTGCTGGCAGTGGCTTCGCCGGAACGGGGGAAATCCCGCCTTGCGGGGCTGCGACCGGCGCTGATCGACACCGAGTTGCCTACCGATACGCGGCTGGACGTTCTGCGGGCGGCGCTAGCCACCGATGATGGCGAACTTGCCGACCGCCAAGCCAGACATCTGATGGCGGGCCACGACGCCAAGAAGGTCTTCGCGACGGTCCGCAAATACTATTCCCTGCACGGCCGTGAGATGGCCTTGCGCGAAATTCAGCGCCAGGTGGCCCTGGAGCGCATCCACCACGAGACGCCGACCGGGGAGCAGCCCCCCGAATGATCCGCCGGCTGGTGCTCCTGGCCATGCTCGCCGTGACGCTTCATGCCCGGGCCCAAATCTCGGTCACCGACGATACCGGCAACACCTTAAGGCTCCAGACGCCGGCAACCCGCATCGTCGCCCTCTCGCCCCATTTGGCGGAAACGCTCTACGCAGCAGGCGCCGGGGGGCGCGTGGTCGGCGCGGTGAGTTTCAGCGACTACCCGGAGGGTGCAAAGGCCATCCGCCGCGTTGGCGATGCCGGCCGGATCGACCTCGAGGCGGTGGCCGCCTTGAAGCCCGATCTGATCCTGGCTTGGCAGAGCGGAAATCCAGCAGCCCAGGTCGCAAGACTCAAATCCCTGGGATTTCCGGTCTTCGTCGTCGAACCGCAGCGAGTCGAAGACGTGGCCAGCCAGATCGAGCGAATCGGAGTCCTGACCGGCATTCGAGCGGCCGAAGCCAGCGCGGCGGCGTACCGAGAACGCTTGGCATCCCTTGCCCGAGCTCAGATTGGCAAACCCCCGGTGACCGTGTTTTATCAGATCTGGCACTCTCCCCTGATCACGGTCGGCGGCCCGCAGATCATCTCCGACTTGATCCGCCTGTGTGGCGGCAGCAATATCTTCTCCTCCCTCGCCACCGTGGCTCCCGTCGTCACGGTTGAGGCCGTCCTCGCGGCCGACCCCGAGGTGATCATCGCTTCGGGCAGCAACAGCGGCCACCCGGCCTGGCTTGCCGATTGGCGGCGCTGGCCGCGGCTGACCGCAGTCAAACGCGACAATCTACGTGCCATCGACCCCGACTTGGTCCAGCGCCACACGCCCCGTCTCCTGGACGGGGCTGAGCAGTTGTGCAAAATTCTCGACGACGCCCGCGCCAAGCGCAGCGGGTTTTGACTCAAGCGATGGGAGGCCCCGCCAAGCATGGCTATAATCCCGCGCATTCTTTCAGGATCATGGATATGAAGCCCCGAATTTTCTTCGCCCTGCTCCCGCTGGTATTCGCGGTCATGGGCGCTGGCGCCGCTTCCCCCGCCGCGGTATCCGCCCTCGAGGAACTCGGCCGCATCAACGGCATCGCTCTGGCCTGCAAGCAGCCCGCGCTGGGGAGCCGGGCGCGGAATGCGGTGACCACGGGGGCTCCCAAGACGCGGGAGTACGGCGATCTGTTCGAACAGGCAACCAACACCGCCTTTCTTGCCCAGGGACAAGGCACTGTTTGCCCCGATCCCCGCGAACTGAGCCAAGCGCTCGACCTGGCGGAAAGGGCTCTCCAGGCCGCCTTCCCGCGGACTCCGTGAAGCCGCTGGCCGCAGCCCTTCTCCTGCTTGCGCTCACCCTCGTCGGAAACGCTTGGGCCCAAACCGGCCATCGCTCCGGTACCGAGGCCGCGGAAGAGATCGTCCCACGCTTTCTGCTGATGGACCCCAACGGACGGGCGGTGAGCAGCGAAGATTTTCGCGGTCGCTTCCAACTCATCACCTTCGGCTACACCGCGTGCCCGGACATCTGCCCGACCACCCTGGCCGAAATGGCCGCCGTCCTCAAGGAACTCGGACCCCGGTCGGATAAGATCCAGCCCATCTTCATCACCGTCGATCCCGAGCGCGACACCGCTTCCGTGCTGAAGGCATACACGGCCTTTTTCGACCCCCGTATCGTCGGCCTGACCGGTTCCCCTGTGTTGGTGCGGCGGGCGGCGGACAATTTCCGGGTACGTTACGAAAAGGTCCGTGACCCAGCCGACCCACCCCAGCGCTATGCGGTCGACCATTCGGCAGGACTGTATCTGATTGGCCCCGATGGCCGATTGGTCAGACGTTTCGCCTATTCCATCCCGATCGCGACCCTGGTCGATCAGATCGGTCAATCGATCGATGCACGGTGAATTGAAACTCGACCGCGGAATCACTGTCTCCAGGAAGTACCTTACCGAATTGCGACGATGAAAAATTCCGACCCGCCTGTGCTTTCCGGTTTCACCCGATCCCTCGCCGTGGCCCTCGGGGAACGCGATCGTTCGACCAGACTACATTCCGAACGCGTCGTCCGGCTGAGCCTCGAACTGGGCCGTGATTGCGAACTCGCCGGCAACGAACTGGAAATTCTCGGAATCGGTGCCCATCTGCACGACATCGGCAAGATCGGCATCCCGGACCGGGTACTCCAGAAACCCGCGCCTTTCGTGGAGGACGAATGGGAAACCATGAAGCAGCACCCGGTGATCGGAGAGCGCATCCTGCTCTCCTTGGGCGATGATCGCCTCGGCGAAGCCGCTGCGGTGGTGCGCCACCATCACGAGCATTTCGACGGCTCGGGCTATCCGGATCGCCTGACTGGAAACGCCATCCCGCTTTATTCCCGGATGATTTCCCTGGCCGACAGTTACGATGCCATCGCCATTACCCGCCCCTACCACAAAGCAAGGCATCATTCGGCCATCATGGACATTCTCGAAGCCGAATCCGGAGTCAAGCACGACCCCGAACTGCTGCGGCGATTCTGCCGCGTGATCGAGGGTTCCGAATTGCGCGCTCCGGTCGGTTCGGCCTGACCGCCCAGAATCCGTTCGCGACGATTCAGGGGTCGCGATTCATCAGGCGGGCGATGAAGTAGGGAAACAGCCCGGAACCGATCAGGGCCACTGCGGAGACGATGAGCGCCAGACCGGCGAGGGGGTCTTCCAGGATGGGATGCACGCTGCCTCCGAAACCTGCGATGCTCAGCGCGCCAGGAATCGCGATCAGGACGCCGAGCACCGAGAGAATGACGAAGCTCGCCGGATAGCGCCTCATCGGCTGCTCCCCTCGCTCCGGGGCAGCCAGTTCGCGATCTTCTCACGCAAGGCTGCCAAGGTGTAAGGCTTGGCGAGAAAGTCGTCCATTCCGGCCTCGAGGCATTTCTTTCTATCCTCCGCCGTAGCGTTGGCCGTCACGGCGATGATCGGAATCCGCCTCCCTCCTTCCCCGGCTTCACGCTCCCGAAGCCGACGCGTCGTTTCGTAACCGTCGAGCACGGGCATTCGGCAATCCATCAGGATCAAGGCATAGCGCTGGGCGCTCGCGGCCTCCAGCGCCTGGGCGCCATCCTCGACCAGGTCGAATTCCGCGCCCAGCTTTTCGAGCAGGTTCCGGGCCACTTGCAGATTGACCCGATTGTCCTCGGCTACCAGGATACGGCCCGGGGGCAAAGCGGCCGGCACATCGCCGGAATATTCGTCACCCGTCGGATACCGAACCTCGGGAACCGCAACCAGAGGGATGGTGAACCAGAATTCGGAACCTTTTCCGGGCGCGCCCCGCGCCCCGATTTCGCCACCCATGGCCTCAGCCAGTCGCTTGCAGATGGCCAGTCCGAGTCCCGTTCCACCGAATTGGCGCGTGATCGACCCATCCGCCTGGGAGAAGGGCTTGAAGAGCCACTGATCGGCATCGTCAGGAAGGCCGATACCGGTATCGCGCACCGCAAGCCGCAGCCTTTCCCCATGAGGATCGCTCAACCGGGTGACCTCCAGGGAAATCTCACCCTCTTGCGTAAATTTGAGCGCATTGGAGACGAAATTGTTAACAACCTGCCGGAGTCGCAAGGGATCTCCGGTGAGTTCCTGCGGAATATCCGGAGCCACCTCCGCCCGCAGTCCGATCCGATTCCGCCGCGCCTCTCCGCCATGCAGGGTCACGATTTCGTCCACCAATTGGCGGATATCGAAGGCAACCCGCTCGATTTCCATGCGCCCAGCTTCTATCTTCGAAAAATCCAGCACATCGTTGATGAGTGCCAGGAGGTGGCGGCCTGAATCCAGGGCGGTGCGGGCATATTCTTCCTGCTCGGCGCTGAGCCCGGTCATCAGCAGCAGTTCGGTCATCCCCAGGATGCCATTCATGGGAGTGCGGATTTCGTGGCTCATGGTCGCCAGGAAGCTGGACTTGGCGACGCTCGCGGCTTCGGCTTCCTGCTTGAGCCGCACCATGGCCTCCATGTCGGCCTCGCGTCGGCGCAGATTGCGCACCACACTGACCATCAGAACGAGCAGCACCACGATGGCGGCAGAAGTCGCGGCAGCGACCAGCGCGACTGAACGCTTCCAGCTTGCGAGAAAGAGATCTTCGGTGATGACCGGATTGACCACCAGCGGAACACCCGCCACCCGACGGGGCGCGGCGAGTCGCAGAGTCTCGGTGCCATCGGTGAATCGCGGACTGTCGAGCAGGACGACATCGTCCGTCTTGCCCTGGACGCGGATGACGATATGGGCCGAACCTGTGGTATTGACCGTCCCGATCAAGTCATCCTTATGGGGCCACCGGGTAAGCAGCATGAGGTCGTCGCGATAAAGGCTGATCAGGGCGCCAGGGCCCAGATTACGGGCAACCCGCTCGTAGAATCCGGTGAACCCCTCGACCGATATGCCGATCAGCACAAGGCCCAGGAATTGGCCCTGAGGATCGTCGAGACGCCGACTGATGTAGAAGGTCCACTTGCCGTTGGCCCGATTGCGCACGGGCTTGCTGATGAAGTGGCGCAATTGGGGATTGTCTCGGTGAGCCTGGAAATAGTCCCGGTCGGCCAGATTGATTCCCTGTACCGGATAGCTGCGGCTGAAATTGATGTTGTCGCCATTGGCCGCGACGATGGTCGCCACATCGACGTTCGGCAAGCCTTGTATCTTCTCGCGCAGCATGTGATGGATCTCGCGGGTCGAGAGTTTGCGCCGCAAGCTGTCCTCATCCGCCACACCCGCCTGCTCGACACGCTCGGCCACCGAATCGAGCACCACCTGGGCCGCCGACACCGTCTGGGCGGCATGTTCGGCGAGGACCAGGGAAAGGCTTCCCAACTGCTTGCGCCAGGCGTCGATCTCGCTTTCCCGCAAGGCAACCGCCGCCGCGACCGCAGCAATCACCAGGGCGGCCATCGCCGCGACTCCAAATACCACGACGAGCCGACTGGTCCGCACGGTCCCCACTGCCTCGCCCAACGCCATATGCGCTCCTTCCGCCGCAAGGCGACAAGGATAGCCGGAATTCGCTCCGGTTCACTCGGGAACGAAGACGCGACTGGTCCCCAGGTCGACACTGCGCAACGGCTGGCGGTAAAGGGCTCCGAGACGCTCAGCGGTCAAGACGACGTCGACGGGACCCAGGTCCACGCGGCCGTCGCCGTAAAGCAGCAGCGCCCGCTGGCAGAAGCGGAAGGCCAGCCCGGGGTCGTGCAGAACCATGATCGCCGCCACCCCCTTGCCGCGCGCCAACCGGCCAAAGAGATCGAGGACCTCCATCTGGTGGCAGAGGTCGAGGTGGGACAAGGGTTCGTCGAGCAGGTTGAGGGGGGTGTTCTGGGTCAGGAGGGTGGCAATGGCCAGGCGCTGGCGTTCGCCTCCGGACAGGGTCGTCACGGCGCGGCCTTCCAAACCCCCGAGCCCCACCGCCGCCAATGCGTCGCGGGCCAATTCCGCGTCGGTCTCACTCTCCCAGTCCCATCGTCCCAAATGGGGATGGCGTCCGGCGAGGGCAGTTTCGAGAACTGTCGCGGCAAAAGGATCGGCCTGATTTTGACCCAACCACGCGCGCTGCCGCGCCGCCGCCCGTGGAGACAGGCTCCCCCAGGGCTCCCCGCCGAGAAGAATTTCACCTTCGCACGGTGGCCTCAATCCGGCCAGGGTCGCCAGAAGAGTGGACTTCCCCGCACCATTGCGCCCCAGAACCGCCAGGCACTCCCCCGCCTCGACGCTAAGCTCAAGGCCGTCGACCACCTTCCGGCCGCCCACTTCGACCACCAGCCCCCTGGCCTCGAGCAGGGGCGGGCTCACCGCGGATACCTCGCGAGGACCAGGAGGAAGGCGGGAACCCCGATAAGGGCGGTGAGGACTCCGACCGGCAATTGCTGTGGTGCCACCACAGTACGGGCCAGGGTATCGGCGAAAACGAGCAGGGCTCCCCCGGCCAGCACTGAGGCGGGTAGAAGCAAACGCAGGTCGCCACCCACCGCCAGACGAATCCCGTGGGGCACGAGAAGTCCGACAAAACCGATGGCTCCGGCAGTGGTGACGGCGACCGCCGTCGCCAGGGCGGCCAGAAAATAGACGGCGATCCTCAAGCGCCCCACGGCCACGCCGAGGGCCTGGGCCTGAAAAAGCCCCCGTGCGAGGAGATTCAGCTCCCGGGCCAGGGGCAGGGCAGCAGCGAGGCACCCTGCGAGGACTGCCATCGGCAAATGCCATTCCGCGGTTTGCCCAAGGTCCCCCATCAACCAGAACAACATTCCGCGCAAGCTCGCCTCCGGGGCGAGGGCGAGCAACAAGGCGATGACCGCCCCGCAACCGGCAGCAACGATGACCCCGGTCAACAGCAGGCGGGTCTGAGTCCAACTGCCGTCGCCGTGCGCCAGGCCGAACACCACCAGCATGGTCGCCATGGCCCCGGCGAATGCCATGAGGTCGATCCCCGGCGCTGCGAGCCCCAGCAGCATGGCGACCAGAGCGCCAACCCCCGCCCCGCCGGATACTCCCAGCACATAGGGATCGGCAAGGGGGTTGCGCAAGAGCGTTTGCATCAGGGCGCCGGCCAGGGCCAGCAATCCGCCGCAGGCAAATCCGGCAAGAGCCCGCGGCAGGCGCAATTGCAGGACGATGGCTGCTGCCGGGCCGTCACCGCCAGCCAACAGCGAGGCGAGTTCGCTTCCGCCGATCGGCACGGTCCCCGCCGCCAGCGCAATGCCAAGGCTCGCCAGAGCCAGCCCTGCGAGACTGGCGAGAATCAGGAGCGCGCGGCGGCGGGTGGGCACGGATCAGAAGGAGTAGCGCAAGTCGGCAAAAAAGCTGCGGCCATCGGCCGGATAGTAACTGGACCCGAAACCGAAATCGTAACCGGTGGGCGCATAACGCTTGTCCGCCAGATTGAGGACGCGCCCGCGAGCGGTCCACCGAGCGTGCTGCCAGGTCACGACCAGATCGGCGATGGAATACGCCGGCAGTCGAGGCCGCAAGTTGCCGGTGTCGCCGCCGAAATACCGGCGCCCGATATGCTGGGCGAGCAGGGCGATGTCCCATTCTGCCGACGGCAGAAAGTGCACTCCCGCGTTGGCCTGGACCCGGGGGACCAGAGGAATGTCATTGCCACGGTCGCTCCCTTCACGAAAAGTCGCCGACTGAAGATTGACTCCCCCGCTCAGCTTCCAGAAACGGTTCACATCGACGCTGCCATTGGCTTCTATTCCCCGGTGACGCGTCTTGGCCAGATTTTCGTTCTCGAAGGTCAATAAGCTGAAGGCGATTTCATCCTTCATTTTCAGATCGTAGGCAGTGACCTGCAGCGTATGGGAAGCACCCGACCACTGGCCGCCCAGATCGATGAAGCTGCCACGCTCCGGTCGCAAGGTCTCGCTGACGAAGCCGGCAAATGTCGTCAGTTCGTCCAGATTGGCGAACCGAAAGGTCGATCCCCCACGGACAAAGAAGCGTAGTCCGTTCACCGGGCGATAGGCGAGGCCGATTTCGCCTATGGTTTGGCGGTGGTCGTTCGAGATGCGCCCGCCGGCCGTGTCGGTGGCCTTCTGGTCGATGGTCTGCTCCCGACCGCCCAGGGTCAGGCTGACACTGGAAGCCAGTTCCGTCCGATTCTGGACATAGACCGCCCGGCTGATCTGATCGATGCGGACGATCTTGTTGACCGGGGCGGACGGTGTGCTCGAACGTCGCGAATCGAGTTCCCCGTCGTAGTAATCGACCCCGAGGGTCGTCGTGCTGGCGAGAGCGCCAAGGCCGTGCTTCCAAAGCAAGCGGGGAGTGAAAGACACGGTATCGGTCCGCCGGTTGTCGAAAGAGCTGAAATTGGATATCCACGACTCGTTGTCGGTTTCGGACCGCGTCAGTTCGGCCGCCAGGGTCAACGAGTCGGACACGCGCCATTCGAAGCCGGGGCGAACGAAGCCGGCGCGCCGTTCGGCACGACTGTCCAGGGTTTCCGCCTGGCGCGGGTTGGCCCGATACTGGGCCTGGGTAAGCACTCCGGGCAGTCCGGCTTCGAGTTTCGACCATCCCATGTCCAGGAAGGCTTCGCCGCTCTCGAAACGGTAACCCAGGCGGCCGTTGGCGTTGTTCCGCTCCTGGGCATTGTTGCGGCGCCAGCCGTCCGTCTCCTGGTGGTTGGCGGCCAGGGCCAGATCGAAATCGCCGACACGACGCGCCAGATTGGCGGCCAATTGACGCCCATCCCGACTTCCCAGCCCGACGACAACGCTTCCGCCGTCCTTGCGGAATCCGGTAATGATGTTGATGACCCCACCGACGGCATTGTCGCCGTAGAGCACAGCCCCGCTCCCGCTGACGATTTCGACGCGCTCGATGCTGTCCAGGGGCACCAGGCCCCAGTCGACACTGCCTGAATCGAGGGGATTGAGCCTCTGGCCATTGAGCAGGACCAGAGTGCGCTGCCCCGCCCCGTCGCCAAATCCCCGCATGTCGATGGCGGTATCCGCGCCGATCGATCCGTAGAGGGGGCGCACGACTACGCCGGCGACATTCTTGAGGACATCGGGCAACGTGGCCGCTCCAGAAGCGGCGATGTCTTCGCGACCGATGACCAGGACATTGGCGGCGGCGCCCAGACTCGATTCGCTGAAGCGGCTGGCGGTCACCACGACGGTCCCGGGACTCGCGTTCTGCTCGGCGTGAGCGAGGGGAAATAACAGGACTGACAGCGTTGCTGCCAGGATCTTGGGATGCGGTTTCATGATTCTCCCTTTCCCGGCGGGCGTCCCCGCACGCCGGAGGCTGACGATAGAAGCGCCAAAAGGAGAACAGGGGCGGGGGAGCCCGGCACCGCCTCCCCGCGGCCCTTCGCTGGATGTGCAAGGCCGGTATCCGGGCTCGCGAGTCTTGACCTGCCGCCTTCCCAGGCTTGCGCCCAGTGGCATCGTGGCATGTCCGCACTCGCTTACCGTTGCGGGGGCAGCAGCGGAATGGTCCCTATGGACGCACCGCTTTCCCGTTTAACCGCGGTCGGAACGATCCTTCCGCAGCACCTGACACAAGCGTCATTGTAGCAGAGGGGGCAATCCAGGGCACGACCCACCCGCGGCCAATCCATACAATCCACTTTCAGAACATGGACTTACTCCTTGACGTCATTTTGATTTTGCCTCTATAGTGCCGCCCATGAACAGCGAACTGGATGCCCTCGAGGTCAAGGTCGAACAGATCCTTGCCCTCGTACATCGCCTGCGGGCCGAAAACGAAGTCCTGCGCAATCAACTGGCGACGGCAGAAACCGAGCGCCTTTCGCTGCGCCAGAGAATCAACACCGCCCGCGACCGCCTGGAGTCCCTGGTGGATAAACTTCCCGAAGAGGCCTGAGGTGGAAGTCGAAGCCCATTTCCTCGATGTCAAGATCATGGGCCGCGAGTACCGCGTGGCCTGTACCCCGGACGAGCGGGATGCACTGCTTTCAGCCGTGGAGATGGTCGATGGCCGCATGCGCGACATTGCCCAGCGAACGCGCAATACCATCGCCGAGCGCGTCGCCGTGATGGCGGCCCTCAATATCGCCCACGAACATCTGTCGGCGCCCCGGACCTCTCCGGAGCCGCTTCCCGCACCAGAAGATTCGCTTGCCAGTTCCGAGGCAAAGCGTAGAATCGATGCCATGGGAGCACGGCTTGATTCCGTGCTGGGACCGCAAAGCCAACTCGATCTTTAGCAGCGCGCGTTGCTTTCGGCTCCGACCGCCGAGCGTCCCCTGCAGTGTTTGTTTTGGCCATATATTCCTTGGACCAATGCTGATTGGCATCGGTTGCGGACCGTTGAAACCGCTGTTGTGAGCCTCCTCCGCCGGAGGCGCCTGATGCGGAAGGAAAGCGACCACTCTGGACCCAGGTTCAGGATGCCGGCCTGACGGCACTTGCGGGGGCCAGTTTTTGTAGCGAACAGAACGGGCGGCAGGGAATCCTGCCGCCCGTTTCTATTCCCGGAGCAATCCAGCGTGCAGTATTGGCTGATGAAATCCGAGCCGAACGAAGTTTCCATCGACGATCTGGCTGCCAGGCCCGGCCAGACCGTTCCCTGGTTCGGCGTGCGCAATTATCAGGCGCGCAATTTCATGCGGGACGCGATGCGCATGGGAGATCAGGCCTTCTTCTATCACTCCGGCTGCAGCGAACCGGGAATTGCCGGAATCTGCGAGGTCTGCTCGGGGCCTTACCCGGACGACAGCCAGTTCGATCCTGCGAGTCCCTATTTCGACCCCAAGGCCAGCCGGGAAAATCCGCGCTGGCAACTGGTCGACGTCCGTCTGGTGGCCAAGACCCGGTACCTCTCCCTCGCCGAATTGCGTTGCCACTCCGAACTCGCCGGCATGCGGCTTCTCGCTCCGGGAAATCGTCTTTCAATCACGCCGGTCAGTCCGGAAGAATGGGCTTTCATCACCGGGAGCCTGCTGGGACGTCGATGAGTTGGTGGTGGCTGAGCTATCCGCTCCTGGGCATCTTCGGGGGCTTTGTCGCAGGCTTGTTCGGAGTCGGCGGCGGAATGACGCTGGTTCCCTTCATGTACATGATCTTTCTGGCGCAGGGGATGCCGGCCGAGCACGTCATTCACCTCTCCCTCGGCACTTCGATGGCCACCATCCTGCTGACTTCCATCTCCAGCATGCGCGCCCACCATGCCCACGGCGCCGTCAACTGGACCATCGTCCGCGCCATGGCGCCGGCCCTGGTCATCGGTACCTTCGGCGGATCGCAGCTCGCCGGCCAGGTTCCGACCCGGCCCCTGACCCTGGTGTTCGTGGTCATCGTGTATTACGCGGCCGCTCAAATGATCCTCGACGCCCGACCGAAACCGCACCGCGGCCTGCCGGAAACGACCGGATTACTGGCCGCCGGGGGATTGATCGGCATTGTTTCCAGCCTGGTGGCGGCCGGCGGCGGCTTCCTCTCGGTGCCCTTCATGCTCTTTTGCAACGTTCCCCTGCATACGGCCGTCGGTACCTCGGCGGCCCTGGGTTTTCCGATCGCCCTCGCCGGCACGATCGGCTACGTCGTCGCCGGCGGGCAGGACCCGACCCTGCCAGCCTTCACCCTGGGTTACATCTATCTCCCGGCTTTCGCCGGCATCGTCGCCTTGAGTACCTTGATGGCTCCCGTTGGCGCCCGGCTCGCCCACCGACTTCCGCTGAAGAAACTGAAGCGGGCCTTCGGCGCGTTCCTCGCATTGCTGGCGACGAAGATGCTCCTCAACCTCGTCAACTAGACCACCGCCAAAATGGTGGCGAGCCTGTTCAGCGCGCCTTGAACTGCGGCTTGCGCTTCTCGAAAAAGGCCGCCAGACCTTCCCTATAGTCCTCGGTCTCGAGGAAGGCGAACGAGGCCGCCCTTTCCTCCTCGCTGAGCGGCAGCCCGGTCCGGAGTCGCCGTATCCACTGCTTGTGCCAAGCTGCAACCAAGGGGGCTCCGGAAGCAATCCGGCGCGCCGTTCCATAGGCTTCGTCGACGACAAGGCTATCGGCCACCACCCGGGTGACAATGCCCTTGGCATGCGCCTCGAACGCTGTGAGGATGCGGCCCTCCAGCAGAAGCTCCTTGAGCACGGCGGGTCCCGCAAGATCCAGGAGTCCTCTCATCTCATCCGGATACATGGAAAATCCGAGCCGGGCGATGGGTACGCCAAAGCGGGACGACTCCCCACAGATGCGCAGATCGCAAGCTGCGGCGATTTCCAGTCCGCCACCGATGCAGGCCCCCTGTACGAGAGCGACCGTGGGATGGCCGCATTGGGCGATGGCGCCCAGGGCCAGAGCGACCTCGTCATGGTAGGCGCGGGCCTGTTCCAGGGTAGTCCGCTGGGTCAGAAATTCCTCGAGATCGCCACCGGAAGCAAAAGCCAAGCTTCCCTCACCACGCAGGACGATGCATCGGATCTCGCTTTGCCGGCCCAGATCGCGGAACAGTTCCGTCAGGCGCCGCCACATCCCCAAATCGATGGCGTTCAATTTCCCGGGGCTGTCAAGAACGACCGTCGCCAGGTCGCCAGCGACCTCGCACTCCACCGAGCCTGCCATGGGCGTGATTCAGGCAGCCTTGGCGTGAGCGTCCTGCATCTTCGCCAAGGCTTCGCGGCCCGAAAGCAGGTGGTCGTGCATCGCCGTTTCCGCCGCCGACGGCTGACCCGCCTTGATGGCCGCCAGGATCGTCCGGTGCTCGTCCAGCGACTGCTGCAGGCGCCCTTCGAGAGAGAGAGAATGCAAGCGCGACAACTTAAGAACCTTGCGCAAATCCTGAATCACCGACAGCATCCAGCGGTTGCCGGAGAGTTCCTGGATGCGCCGGTGAAACAGCTGATTGGCTTCGAAGAATGCATCGATACGGCCATCGCGGGCGCTTTGCTCCAAGGTTTCGTGTATCGCCTCGAGGCCCTCGACGTCGGCCCGCGTGGCCCGCCTTACGGCTTCGGCGGCGCAGCGCCCTTCGAGCATTGCCATGAGGGGGAATATATCGTCCAGATCTTCGGCGCTGATCTCGGTGACGTAGCACCCGCGGCGCGGCCTCAGGGTGACCAGTCCTTCGGAAGCCAGCACTTTCAGCGCTTCGCGCAGAGGGGTGCGGGAAATGCCGTACTGCTCGGCGAGCTTTTGCTCATCGATCCAGGTGCCCGGCGGCAACTCATGCGCAAAGATCCGTTGACGCAGACGCTCGGCAACTTCCTGATAGAGGGCGGTAGGGGCGATGCGGTGGGTCATCCTCTTGTCTCTCTCGGATAGGCACTTCTTGCATACATAATTATGGATGCAGTATTATACAAACGTAGCACTACTCTTGGCAAAGTACCAGCGTAGAATTTTGAATTCTGCATCAATGGTACACAAAATCGAACCTGCGAGGCCTGTCATGTCCGACACATTTCACGATTCGAACCATCTGGATGCATGGGAAAAATTGGCATCCCGGCAGGCCCCTGGCGGCGACATCGCCAATCTCGTCTGGAATACGCCCGAGGGATTGGCGGTCAAGGCGTTGTACACAAGGCAGGATATCGACGATCTGGCTTATGTCGACACCCTGCCCGGCCTCGACCCCTTTCTGCGCGGCCCGCAGCCGACCATGTATGCAGTTAAGCCCTGGACCATTCGCCAGTACGCGGGTTTTTCCACCGCCGAGGAGTCCAACGCCTTCTACCGAAAGGCGCTGGCGGCCGGCGGCCAAGGCGTTTCCGTGGCCTTCGATCTGGCGACTCACCGCGGCTACGACTCCGACAACCCCCGGGTCGTCGGCGACGTGGGCAAGGCGGGAGTAGCGATCGACTCGGTCGAAGACATGAAGATTCTTTTCGACGGCATCCCCCTCGACCGTATCTCGGTCTCGATGACCATGAATGGAGCCGTATTGCCCATCCTGGCCGGCTACATCGTCGCCGCCGAAGAGCAGGGGGTGGCCAAGGAGCAATTGTCCGGAACCATCCAGAACGACATCCTGAAAGAATTCATGGTGCGGAATACCTATATCTATCCGCCCAAGCCGTCGATGAAGATCATCGCGGACATCTTCGCCTACACGGCGCAGAACATGCCGAAGTTCAACTCGATCTCGATTTCCGGGTATCACATCCAGGAAGCGGGGGGTAACCAGGCCATCGAACTGGCCTTCACTCTGGCCGACGGCATGGAGTATGTGCGGACCGGCATCGCCTCGGGTATGGATGTGGACACCTTCGCCGGCCGTCTGTCGTTCTTCTGGGCGGTGGGCATGAATTTCTACCTGGAGATCGCCAAGATGCGGGCCGCGCGGCTCCTTTGGCACCGCATCATGACCCAGTTCGGCGCCAGGAACGCCAAATCCAAGATGCTGCGCACCCACAGCCAGACCTCCGGCTGGTCTCTGACCGAACAGGATCCGTACAACAACGTCGTGCGGACGACCATCGAAGCGATGGCGGCCGTCTTTGGCGGCACCCAGTCCCTGCACACCAACGCCCTCGACGAAGCCATCGCCCTGCCCACCGAGTTCTCGGCTCGCATCGCCCGCAACACCCAGCTCATCATCCAGGAAGAAACCCACATCACCAGCGTCATCGACCCCTGGGCAGGTTCCTACATGATGGAAAAGCTGACCCAGGACATGGCCGACAAGGCTTGGGCCATCATCGCGGAGATTGAGGCCATGGGCGGCATGACCAAGGCTGTCGAATCCGGCTGGGCCAAGATGCAGGTCGAGACCTGCGCCGCCGACAAGCAGGCTCGCATCGATTCGGGCAAGGACGTCATCGTCGGGGTCAATAAGTACAAGCTGGCCAAGGAAGACCCCATCGAGATCCTCAATATCGACAACCACG
>DAORDK010000028.1:0-33729 GCA_035345935.1 Rhodocyclaceae bacterium
CTGCGACCTTCGGGTTATGAGCCCGACGAGCTGCCAGACTGCTCCACCCCGCGTCCGTCAGAGAAGGAAGATTATGGCGGCTCCCTTCCCTCCTGTCAAGCTTCCCTACCGCGACTGAGCTTTGGCTTCACTTGGCCGACAGCCATTTGACGATGGGCGCCCATTGCTCGGTGTCACGGCGGTGCCGTGCGCGGGGCGGATCGAAAATGGTGAGCCCGCCGGCGGCGACATTGACGTAGTTCTGGGTATTGCGCAGATAGCCGACGATGGGAATATCGAAGTGTTTGAGGAACTCCTCCAGCATCGCCGCCGCCTTGGTACGGGGATCGACGCGCATGGCGACGATGCCGACCGCGTTGCGGCGTCCCCGCAGGTCGTTGCGGATGGAGTTGAGAAAATCCTCGGTCGCCGCCATGTCGAAGATCGAGGGCACCAGCGGCACGATGACCTTGTCGACCTCGCGCAGGCAATCGGCAAGCTTGTAACCCTGTAGCCCGGCGGGGGCGTCGAGGACTACCCAATCCGACTCCCGGGGCAAACTGAGGGCGAGTTGGTTGCCGGCAAAATAGCCGGTGACCGCCGGCAAGTCCGGATCGCGGAAAGCCATCCAACGCAGCGCCGACTGCTGGCGGTCGAGGTCGCACAAAGTGACCTTCCTGCCCTCGTTGGCGAAATGTCCGGCGAGATTGGTGGCCAGGGTTGTCTTTCCGGCCCCGCCCTTGGGATTGGCAACGAGCACTGCGCGCATGACGATCTCCCCCTTTGTTGATTTGGCATGCATTATATTCTCCAGCCTGAAGAACGGCAGCGGACATGAGTGACGGAGACTGATCGATGGCGACTAAAGGCCCACGGCAAAGGCAAGGAATCCAGTCCATCGAATTGGGCTTCGACCTGCTCCGCACCTTGAGCGCCGCCGGCCGTCCGATGATGCTGCGGGACCTGGCGGCGGGGGCCGGCATGCCGCCGGCCAAGGCCCATCGCTACCTGGTCAGTCTGCTGCGGGTCGGCATCGTTTCCCAGGACCCCTCCAGCGGCCGTTACGACCTCGGCCCGGCCGCCCTGGAACTCGGTCTTGCAGGCCTTGGGCGGCTCGATCCGGTACGGCTTGCCGGTCCGGTCCTCGAAGCGCTCTGCGAGTCGCTGAACGAAACCGTCGCCCTGGCGGTCTGGGGCAACCGGGGCGCCACCATCGTACGCATCGTCGATGCGGGCGGCCCCATCACGGTCACCCTAAGGGCGGGAACCGTGCTCCCCTTGCACAACTCGGCCACCGGCAGGGCGTTCGCGGCCTTCCACCGCTCCCCCTTCGTACGCCGCATCCTCGATGAGGAGCTCCAGCAGGCCGCCGCCCGCGCCAAGGTGGCGATCACCACGCTACGCCGCCAGCTCGAACGCAATCTGACGGAAATCCGCACCCGCGGCCTTTCCCGGGCCACCGGCAGCCTGACCCCCGGGATCAATGGATTCAGCGCACCGGTTTACGATCACACGGCAAGCATGGTGGCCGCGATCACTTCGCTGGGCCCGGTGGGAGAATTCAACGTCGAATGGGACAGTCCCGCCGCTCTCGCGATGCTGGATTCCGCAGCAAGCTTGTCTAGCAGCCTGGGATACGGCAGCATTGACGGGACGTCTCCTGGTGCCCCCGCCCGGAATCGAACCAGGGCCTGATGCTTACAAGGCAACTGCACGACCTTCATGCTACGGGGGCCGGCGACATCGGAGCGGCATTATAGCTTGAGCTTTCCAATCATCCCGACCATCGATGGCGAATCCTTCCAATCCTTCGGAAATGGCCCGGGAGACCCTGCGTCTCCTGGCGGCCAGGCGTATCCCGCCCACCCCTGACAATTACCGCACGCTCTATCACGAGATTTCGGGAACCCGGGAGAAGGAGGCCTTTCCGGAAAAAGCGGCGCGGAGCTTGACCGCCGCCTTGCCCCGGGTGTCTCCCGAGCAGCTCCGCCTCGGGCGAACGTTGGACAACGCGGTTCGCGACCAGGACTGGGAATCCTTCCAGAAAGCTTTGGCCGCCCAGTTCGCCGCGCTATCGGAAACCCAGAAGCTGCCCTGGGGCGATTTGCTCAACGATCTCCTGCGTCAATGGGAGTCGCGTCATTCCGGACTGACCCAGGCCAAGAAGCGGGAATCCCTGGACCACGTGCTTTCCAGCGCTTCGGCCAGCGCCGACACTCTCCACTCCCGTTTGAGTGCCTTGCTGCGCACCTGGGCGGCGGGGGTCGGAGACGATGCGGGAGTCGAGACGGCACCCGAACCCGAACCGGCGGCAGCCACAGTCGCCACCGGCGACAAGGCGACCGAGTTGCTGAGCGAACTCCGGGAACTCGTCGCCTTTGCCCTCGAGACCGTCATCTCGACCCAGTTGGTGGAGTCACCGGGCCTGGCGGATACGGCGCGGGCCCTCGCCACCGACATCCGGCGGGCGCGCAGACTGCCGGAATTGCAGGACTTTCTGGCAGGACTGAAGCGTTTCGCCTTCAAGCTCGAATTGCTGGCCGAGGATCGCGCCGAGTTGCGGGCGAGCCTGCTCAATCTCTTGCGACTGCTGGTCGAGAACATGAGCGAGCTGGTCATGGACGACCGCTGGCTCTCCGGACAGATCGAGGTGGTCCGCGAAATCATCGACAAACCCCTTTCCCAGCGTGCCCTCGACGATGCCGAGCGCCGCCTCAAGGAGGTGGTCTACAAGCAAAGCCAGCTCAAGCACAGCCTCAACGAAGCCAAGGAGGCCCTCAAAGCCATGCTGGCCGGCTTCGTCGATCAGTTGGCCGATTTCGCCGACGCCACCTCGGAGTACCACGACCGCATCGAACGCTGTGCCGAAAAGATCAGTACCGCCAACGACATTTCGGAACTGGAGACCGTCCTCGCCGAGGTCATGAAGGAGACCCGCGCCATCCAGCACAACGCCCAGCGTTCCCGGGACGAATTGCGGGCCACCCAGCAGCGGGTGCAGGAGTCCGAAGCCAAGATCCGCGAATTGGAGCTGGAACTGGTCACCACCAGCGATCTGGTGCGCCACGACCAACTGACCGGCGTCCTCAATCGCCGCGGGCTCGAGGAGGCCTTCGCCAAGGAGATCGCGCGGGCGAACCGCCATGAAACCCTGCTCTGCGCCGCCCTCCTCGACCTCGACAATTTCAAGAAACTCAACGACAGCCTGGGGCATGACGCCGGGGATAGCGCCTTGATCCATCTCGCCACCGTGTGCAGAAATACCTTGCGCCCGCAGGATACGGTTGCCCGCTACGGCGGCGAGGAATTCATCATTTTGCTGCCCGATACCGGATTGGACGATGCGATCAATGCTTTGACCCGGTTGCAGCGAGAGCTGACGCGGCAAATCTTTATGCACGATAACCGGAAGACCCTGATCACCTTCAGCGCGGGAGTGACCCAGGTCGCCCCGGGCGAAGATCAGGCCGTCGTGATCAAGCGCGCCGACGAAGCCATGTACGAAGCCAAGAAAACCGGCAAGAATCGCGTCGTGAGCCGTTAGCTCACTACCCATAGCGACTCGCAAAGTCGTCCTTCAGGAGAGAGACACCCTATGTTCGACAATTCCAGCATCCTCGTGACAGGGGGGACCGGCTCCTTCGGGCGCAAGTTCATTGCGACGGTCCTGGCGCGCTACTCGCCCCGCCGGGTCATCGTCTATTCCCGGGACGAACTGAAGCAGTACGAAATGCAGCAGGAGTATCGCCAGGACGCCATGCGCTTCTTCATCGGCGACGTGCGGGATGGAGAACGCTTGCGCCAGGCGATGCGCGACGTCGATTACGTCGTCCATGCGGCAGCCCTGAAACAGGTTCCCGCCGCTGAATACAATCCCGGGGAGTGCATCCGGACCAACGTCGGTGGAGCCGAAAACGTCATCGCGGCCGCCCTCGCCAACGGCGTCAAGAAGGTGGTGGCGCTGTCCACCGACAAGGCGGCCAGTCCGATCAACCTCTATGGGGCGACGAAGCTGCTCTCAGACAAGTTGTTCGTGGCCGCCAACAACACCGTCGGCAAGCAGGCGACCCGCTACGCTGTGGTCCGCTACGGCAATGTCGTCGGCTCCCGGGGTTCGGTGGTCCCGCTCTTTCAGAAGCTCGTGGCGGATGGCGTCACCGAACTGCCCATCACCGACCCCCGCATGACCCGCTTCTGGATCACGCTGCAGGAAGGCGTCGATTTCGTCCTCAGAGCGTTTGAGCGGATGTACGGGGGCGAGTTGTTCGTGCCCAAGATCCCCTCGGCCCGCATCACCGACCTGGCCGAAGCCCTGGGTCCCGGGCTCCCGCAGCGGATGATCGGCATCCGTCCCGGCGAGAAGCTGCACGAAATGATGATTTCCCGCGACGACAGTCTGCACACCCTGGAATTTCAGGACCATTACGTCATCACCCCGTCGATCCGCTTCGTCGAAGGCAGCGATTTCGCGAGCAACGGTCGCGGCGAGCAGGGCTCGCCGGTGACGGAAGGCTTCAAGTACGTCTCGGACAGCAATCCCCAGTTTCTCTCCGTCGAAGAAATTCGAGCCCTGAGCGAGCAAAAAGCATGATCCCCTATGGTCGCCAGAGCATCAATCAGGACGACATCGATGCAGTCGTTGCGACGATGCATTCGATTTGGCTTACCCAGGGGCCTGCGGTGCCAGCCTTTGAAACCGACGTCGCCAGTCGCTGCCGTGCGCGCTTTGCAATTGCCACCAGCAATGCCACGGCCGCCTTGCATATCGCCTGCCTGGCACTAGGTGTCGGAGTTGGCGACCATGTCTGGACCAGCCCCAACACATTTATTGCATCGGCGAATTGCGCTCTCTACTGCGGTGCCACGGTTGATTTTGTCGACATCGACCCACAAACGCTGAACATGAGCGTGTCCGCGCTTGCAGAGAAGCTTGCCCACGCCCGCGCCACCCATTGCTTACCCAAGGTGATAATCCCTGTCCATTTCGCGGGCCAGCCCTGCGACATGGAAGGAATCAGTCAATTGGCACGGCAATACGGGTGTCGTGTCATTGAAGATGCCGCCCACGCCATAGGAGCAACCTATAAGGGCGCGCCGGTCGGAAATTGTGCTCATAGCGACATCACGGTATTCAGCTTTCACCCGGTGAAGATCATCACCACAGGCGAAGGCGGAATGGCATTGACCAACGACGAATTTTTGGCGCGCCGCCTAGCCCGTTTGCGGAGCCATGGCATCGCTCGTGACAGTTCTGAAATGCAAAAGGAAAGCGAGGGCCCCTGGTATTACCAGCAAATCGAACTGGGGTTCAATTACCGCATCACCGATCTTCAAGCAGCGCTTGGTAGCAGCCAATTGAAGCGACTAGATCTATTTCTTTCTAAACGACGGGCTCTGGCGGCCCGTTATGATTCCATACTCCCCTCGCTGGGTGTCACCATCCCATATCGATCACCGGATCGCGTGTCGGCGTGGCATCTATATCCAATACAGGTCGAAGCAGACCGTCGGCGCCATATTTTCGAAACCATGCGTGCGGAAGGATTTGTCGTGCAGGTGCATTACATCCCGGTGCACCTCCATCCCTTCTATCACAATCGCGGCTTTAAGCTGGGCGATTTTCCGAACGCAGAAGCCTATTATCAGCGTGCATTCTCAATGCCCCTCTACCCAGATCTTACCGAGGATCAACAAGACACTGCGATTACTGCTCTCATCAAAGCCTTGGCATGAATCTGGGGCTGGGCACCGTCCAATTTGGCTTCGACTACGGTATTACCAACCGCACCGGGAGGACCCCTGCTGGCGAGGTACGCGCGATCCTTGCCAGCGCTGCAGCCCACGGCATCGACACCCTCGACACCGCAGCCCTATATGGTGCCGCTGAGTCGGTATTGGGCGAGACGCTACCGCGTCCCCACGCTTTTCGCATTGTCACCAAGACGCTGGCGCTGGAGTCCTCCCAACCTACTGCAGAGGCCGTAGCTGCGATCGTCACCGGTGTCCACTGCAGCCTCGAACGACTGGGCGAAGAGCGCCTGGGAGGCCTCCTTGTCCATCGAGCGGACGACCTCCTGGGACCTGTTGGCGACCGCCTGTTCTCGGCCCTTGATGCGCTGCGTCTCGCTGGCACCGTCGACCGCGTCGGCGCTTCGGTCTATTCGCCGGAAGAAGCCATGAAGATTGTCGACCGCTACCCCGTCGACCTCGTGCAGCTCCCCCTCAATCCCTTCGATCAGCGCCATCTGGCCGCTGGCTCCCTCGCTGCACTGGCTGCCGCCGGGATTGAAATCCACGTGCGCTCGGCCTTTCTGCAGGGTCTCCTCCTCGCCCCGCAAGTGGCTCTGCCCTCAGCCTTGGCCGGACTCTCTAAGCCGCTTTCTTCTTGGTGGGCAGCCGCGGCCAACCTCGGTCTGACCCCCCTGCAGACCTGCCTGAGTTTCCTAAAAGGCGCCAGTGGCGTGAGCGTCGCCATTTGCGGGGCCACCCGTCTGGCTGAATGGGAGGAGATCGTCGCTGCCTACCAGACTGCACCCGTTATGCCCCCGGATACACTTAAGGAACTGGCGGTTCCGGACGATAAATTGATAGATCCCCGTTTCTGGCCCAAGTCCTAGCCTTAGTCCTCTCATGCTGGCCATCCTGCAAGCCCGTACCTCTTCGTCCCGCCTCCCCGGCAAGGTCTTAAAGCCCATCCTCGGCGAACCCATGCTCGCCCGCCACATCGAGCGCCTACGCCGCGCCCGCCATCTTGACCCCCTGGTGGTCGCCACCAGCACCGAGGCCAGCGACGACCCTCTGGCGGCGCTTTGCGAGCGCCTCGGCGTACATTGTCATCGGGGCTCGCTGAACGACGTCCTCGATCGCTTCTATCAGGCCGCGGCCCCCTGGAAACCGGATCATCTCCTGCGGCTCACCGGCGATTGTCCCCTCGCCGACCCCCAACTCATCGACGCCTGCATCGACACCCATCTCGCCGGAGATTTCGATTACACGTCCAATGCCCTGCGTCCCTCGTTCCCCGACGGCCTGGATGCCGAAGTCTTCCGCTTTTCCTGCCTCGCGGACGCCTGGCGCGAAGCCAGCCTCCCGTCCGAACGCGAGCACGTGACGTCGTTCATCTACCGCCGGCCGGAGCGCTACCGCATCGGCCACCATGTCCAGGACACCGACCTCTCCTGGCTACGCTGGACGGTGGACCGTCCCGAGGACTTCCAGGTCGTCGAAGCGATTTATCAGGCCCTCTATCCGGGCAAACCGGAGTTCACCACGGCCGACATCCTCGCCTTCCTCGCCCGGCATCCGGAAGTCGCCCGGCTGAACGCCGACATCACCCGCAACGAGGGCTACCTGAAGTCTTTGGCTGCCGATCCCACCCTCGGTTAGCCCCGGAGAAACGTTCATCATGACCGCTCGCTACACCTGTTCGGAAGCCCTGCTGGAGCGCGCTCTGGCCACCATCCCGCTGGGCTCGCAGACCTTCAGCAAGAGCCGCACCCAGTATCCCTTCGGCGTCTCCCCCTACTTCATCACCCACGGCCGGGGCAGCCGGGTCTGGGATGCCGACGGCAACGAATACATCGACTTCATCAACGGGCTGGCCGCCATCACCCTCGGCTACAACGATCCCGACGTCAACGCGGCCGTCGCGGCTCAATTGAACAAGGGCGTGATCTTCTCCCTGCCGCACCCGATAGAGATGGAAGTCGCGGAGAGGATCGTCGGCCTGGTCCCCTGCGCGGACATGGTGCGCTTCGGCAAGAACGGCTCCGACGCCACCTCCGGCGCCATTCGCCTGGCCAGGGCCCATACCGGCCGCGACCGCGTCGCGGTCTGCGGATATCACGGCTGGCAGGACTGGTATATCGGTTCCACCGCCCGCCATCGCGGCGTACCGCTGGCGGTACGCGAACTCACCCACACCTTCCCTTACAACGATCCGGAGGCGCTGGACAAGCTGCTGGCGGAGCATCCTGGCGAATTCGCCGCAGTCATCCTGGAACCGATGAACGTCGCCGAGCCAAAGCCCGGCTATCTAGCCGAGGTGGCTCGCCTGACCCGGGCTCACGGCGCCCTGCTGGTCTTCGACGAGACCATCACCGGATTTCGTTACAGCCCCGGCGGCGCCCAGGAATATTTCGGCGTCACCCCCGACCTGGCGACTTTCGGCAAGGGACTGGCCAACGGCTTTCCCGTTTCCGCGGTGGCGGGCCGGCGAGACCTCATGAAACTGATGGAGGAGATCTTCTTTTCCTTCACCTTCGGCGGCGAGACCCTCTCTCTGGCGGCCTCGGCCGCCACCCTCGACAAGCTGACGCGCAGCGACGTGTGCGGCCATCTCGCCCGTCTCGGCCGCCGTCTGATGGACGGAGTGGACGCGCTCGTCCTTCGCCACGGCCTCTCCGATCTGATCACGGTTGCAGGCCATCCGAGCTGGTCCTTCCTGCTCCTCAAGGACACGCCGCTGGCCACCCAGTGGCAGACCAAGACCCTCTTTCTGCAGGAAATCTTCGCCCGCGGCATTCTCAGCCTGGGCACCCACAATCTGTCCTACGCTCACAGCGAAGCCGATATCGACCGGCTGCTGGCGGTCTACGACGAAGTCTTCCCCCTCTTGCGGGCCGGCGCCCTGGAGGGCCGCATGGCCGAACTCCTGCGCTGTCCGCCGCTCGAGCCCTTATTCAAGGTGCGCTGAGCGTCCATGCAGGTCGTCTTCCGCACCGACGCGAACCCGACGATCGGCACCGGCCACCTGATGCGCTGCCGGGTGCTTGCCGACGCCCTGGCCCGCCGAGGTGCCCGCTGCCTGTTTCTCTGCCGCAGCGAGGGTATCGGGCAGACGGTCGAACGCATTACCGGCGGCGGCCATGAGCTGCGATTGCTCCCCGAGGGTCAGCCGCATCCCGGCGATGGACTCGCCCACAGCCACTGGCTCCCCCACGGCCAGGCGCGGGACGCCGAGTTCTGTCGCCAAGCGCTGGCCGACATTCCACGTTGCGATTGGTTGGTGGTCGATCATTACGCCCTCGACCATCGCTGGCAGCAGGCGATGCGCGTGGCGACCGGCAAGCTGATGGTGATCGACGACCTGGCGGATCGTCGCCACGCCTGCGACCTGCTCCTCGACCAGAATTTGCACGATGCCGGCGCCGCCCGCTACGACAGCCTCCTCGCCGCCGATGCAGTCCGGCTCTGCGGTCCGCGCTATGCGCTGCTCGGCGAGGGTTTCGCGGCGCATCGCCCAGCTGCCCTCGCGAGGCGTCGCGGCGCCTGTGAAAGAGTGCTGATCCTCTTCGGCGGCGCGGACGTTGCCGATCTCACCGGTCGCACGGTCGATGCGCTCGCGACCTTGGCCTACGCCGGCCGGGCAGACGTGGTCACCGGACCGCTTTACGCCGCGCACGATGCCCTGCGCCAGCGTCTCGCCCGGCTTCCCGGCGCCCAACTGCATCGTGCCCCGAACAACATCGCCGACCTCATGGCCGTGGCCGATCTGGCCGTCGGTTCGCCCGGCGTGACCAGTTGGGAACGATGCGCCCTCGGACTACCGACCATTGCCATCGCAGTCGCCGACAATCAGGAAGGCATGGCGGAATCCCTCGCCCGAGCGGGTGCACATCTTTACCTGGGAAGGGCGGAGCAACTGAGCGAAACGGCTTTCCAGGCTGCTCTAAGGCTAGCCATCGAAGCCGATCCGGTCCGTCGCGCCCTCTCCTCTGGCGCTGCGGCGATGACCGACGGGCGGGGCGCCGAACGCGTCGCCCATCGCCTGGCGGGCGCAGAAATCGGTCTTCGTCCCGCACGGCGGGAGGATGCCGGACTGCTCTACGCCTGGCGCAACGATCCGCGGGTCCGCAGCCAGTCCTTCGACCCCCGGCCCCTGGAGCGAGCCGAGCACGAGGCCTGGTTGGACAAATCCCTCGCCAACCCCGGTCGAAAACTCCTGATCGGCCTTTCCGGGACGCTTTCCATCGGATGTCTGCGTTTCGATATCGACGACGGGGAGGCCCTGGTTTCCATCTACCTCGACCCGGATCGTATCGGTCAGGGTTACGCCGCCCCCCTGCTCCAAGCCGGCTCAGCCTGGATCGCCGCGCATTGCCCTGCGGTCCGTACCCTGCGGGCCGAGGTCCGCCCGGACAATGCGGCCTCGCTGGCTGCTTTCGCCGCCGCCGGCTACGCGGGCGATCGATTCGTATTTCGCAAGGCCGTCCCACTGCCAGAGGATTCCTGATCATGCCCAGCTTTGCCATCGCCGGCCGCGCCATCGGCATCGACTGCCCGCCCTTCGTCATCGCCGAGATGTCGGGCAACCACAATCAGTCCCTGGAGCGCGCCCTGGCCATCGTCGATGCCGCCGCCGCGGCAGGAGCCCATGCGCTGAAGATCCAGACCTATACGGCCGACACCATGACCCTCGACATCGCCACGGGGGACTTCGTGATTCAGGACCCCGGCAGTCTGTGGGCCGGCCGTAGCCTGCACGCGCTCTACGACGAAGCCCACACCCCGTGGGAATGGCACGCTCCGCTCTTCGAGCGCGCCCGCAGCCGCGGACTGATCCCCTTTTCGACCCCCTTCGACGAAACGGCAGTGGATTTTCTGGAAACCCTGGCCGCCCCCTGCTACAAGATTGCGTCCTTCGAAATGACCGATCTGCCGCTGATCCGCAAGGCGGCGGCGACGGGAAAGCCGCTGATCGTGTCCACCGGCATGGCCACGGCGGGCGAGATCGACGAAGCGGTGCGCACAGCTCGGGAAGCCGGTTGCCGCGATCTGGTCCTGCTCAAGTGCACGAGCACCTACCCGGCCACGCCGGAGAACTCCCATCTCAACACGCTCCCCAATCTGCGGGCCTGGACGGGTTGCGAGGTCGGTCTCTCGGACCACACCATGGGAATCGGCGCCGCGGTGGCCGCCGTGGCCTTGGGGGCCACGGTCATCGAAAAGCACTTCACCCTGGCCCGCGCCGACGGCGGTGTCGATTCGGCCTTCTCCCTGGAGCCGGACGAACTGCGCAGCCTGGTGATCGAAAGCGAGCGGGCCTGGCAGTCCCTGGGCCGCGTGAGCTATGGCGCCAGTACGGTGGAGAAGAAATCCCTCGCGTTTCGCCGCTCGCTCTACGCCGTGCGCGACATCGCCGCCGGCGAGGCCTTCACCCCGGAGAACGTGCGCGCCATCCGGCCGGGATTCGGCCTGCCGCCCAAGTACCTCGACCAGATTCTCGGACGCACCGCCTCGCGGGCGATCCCTCGCGGCACTCCGATCCGCTGGGACACCCTGTGAGCGCTCCGCTTTCCCTTCCCGAGGACCTGGCCGCATTGCTGACGGAGTTCTCGGCACGCGGCCCGCTTCAGTTTCACCCGCTTCCAGCGACAGCCGATTGGGACGCGACTTTCCGCAGCCTGGCGTACCAGCCGGTCGGTTACTCCGGGAGCCACGTCGGCTATCAGCACACCTACTTTGCCGAGTTCAGCGCCGCCTACCAGCGCCTGGATTGCCTCCTTTTCTGGCAAGGCAGGCCGGTCGGTCTTTGGCCTTTGTCCCTCCGGGTCGCCAGTAGTGGTCTGGCTGGGCTGTCTTCCCAATGCAACGGCCAACCCGGGATCGTGCCTCCTCTTTTGCCTGCCGAACTGCCCGACCGGGTACGCAAGGGCGCTGCGCGCCAGTGGCTCGGATTGGTCGCCCAGCTGGCCCGTCTGCGCAATGTCGCCCAGTTGGAATTCGTCGCACCCGCCGGGGCGGCCGCCCTGGAATCCTGGCACCGCCTTCTTCTCGAGCACGGTGCCGCCACGACGGTCCGGGTTCAGGCCCGCATCGATCTGTCGTTAGCTGAGGCCGAGTACCACGCCGGCCTGCGCAAGAGTTTCAAGGCCCTGATCAATAGTGCGCGCCGCGAGTGGTCTGCCACCCTTGACCAATCCGGCGACCCGTCCGCCTTCGCGGAGTTCGAAGCTTTCCATATGGAGGTCGCCGGCCGCCGCACCCGCTCCGCCGCAAGCTGGGCCGACCAGTTCTCGGCCATTTGCGACGGCAGCGCCTATGCGATTTACCTGCGAGACCCCGCAGGCCGTCTGGTCGGAGCCAGTTTGATCAATTGCAGTCGCGACGAGGCTCTCTACGCCATCGGCGCCTACGACCGGCAACTCTTCGACAAGCCCCTGGCCCATCTGAGCCTCGCCGAGGCCATCGCCTGCGCCCGCCGTCGCGGACTGCGGCGCTTCATCCTCGGCGACCGCCCCTACCCGGGTAGCCTGCCGCCTCCGAGCGACAAGGAATTGACGATTGGCTATTTCAAGGAAGGGTTTGCCAGCGAACTTGTCCTCGTACCATACTTGACGCTTACTGCGGACTGCCTCGGCACTCTCGCGGGATGAGGCACTCTTCGCTCCCTTCTCACCTCCACGCCGCCATGACTCCCTCCGACGACTCCAGCCCCTCCGAAATCCTGCCGCCGGCAGATCAAGAACTCTACAATCCCACGCCGCTGCAGGAATCGGTGCGCCTCAGACTGCTGGCGACCTACCAGTCCAATCTGCTGTTCTTCGAGAAACAGTTTCCCTACGTTTACCAGGAACTGCTCAAGTACGAACCCGTGATTCCCTTCACGATCATGGAAGACGGGAACATCCACATCAAGGACAAGTTCCGCGAGGGCACGGCCGCCTATTTCACTGAAATCGGACGACTCCAGTTCAAGTATTTCGACGACCCCGACTCGCGCGTGAGAGTCGTCACCCGATTCGGCTATCTCTACGACGAGAAGATGGCAGCGCCCCACGTCGACAACCCGCATTTCTATTGTCCGATCGAAGGCACCTATCGCTTTGCCCTCATCCGCAAGTTCAAGGAAATGTGCCCGGCCGAGGAGGACCGCAATCCCTGGCCCGATTTCGGCGAGAACCGCATCCCCATGATCATTGCCTTCGGCGTCGGTTACGGCCAGGACCTGCGCATGATCGTCGAGACCTACGCCATGCGACACCTCGTCGTCGTCGAGCACGACGTCGCCGACCTCGATTTTTCTCTCTACTTCGTCGATTACGTCAGTCTCTACCACGAGTTCAAATTCCGCGGCGGCAAGCACTTCACCATTCTGGTGTCGCCCGACACCGAGGAACTGACCAACGATCTGCTGCTCACCATCCGCGGCCACTGGCCCCCCTATTTCGCCCGCGGCACCTGCCTCCATTACAACGACTATCGCACCGGCGAGGTCAAGGACATTTCCGCACGCCTCGCCTCGGGGATCCATCAGTTGTATGCCGGCTGGGGTTTCTTCGACGACGAGGTACTGTCTCTGCTGCACTCCGCCCAGAACATCGAGCGCCATTTCCCGCTCTGCGTCCGAGAGGAACCCCGAACCTTCGACAAGTCGATCGCCTTCATCGTGGGATCGGGCCCTTCCCTCGATCATCTCTGGCCCCTCATCGAGCAGTATCGGGACAGGGTCGTCGTCATCGGCTGCGGTTCGTCGATCAGCGTCTTCATGAAGAAGGGCATCAAACCCGATTTCTACATCGAGATCGAACGCACCGACTTCACCTACGAATTCATGGCCGAACCCCGACTGCGGGAATTCGTGAAGGACATTCCCTTGCTTTTCCTCTCGGTCATTCCCCCGGGCTGCTTCAGTTTTTCCGAGAAGCCGCTGATGATCCTCAAGCTGGTCGATGGCGGAACCCAAGTCATCGACATCGAGAACAAGTACCCGCGCTTTTCCACCGGCCCAACGGTGACCAATGCCGGGACCGACTTTGCGCTGCGTATGGGCTTCAGCGAAATCTACCTGCTCGGCGTCGACGTCGGCTACCCGAAGGAAGGCCCCCACCACTCCAAGGACAGCTATTATTACGACGAAAAGCACGCCACCGAGTACGTCACTCAGGTGGTCAAGGAAACCGACGTCGCCATGAAGCAGTCCCTGAGCGTGCCGGGGAATTTCGACGATACGGTCGAGAGCACGACCATCTTCATACAAACCCGGGACAATATCGCCACCTCGATCCGGATTCACGGCGACGACAAGAAGGTCTACAACCTGAACCGGGGGGCGGCCATCAAGGGGGCCTTGCCTCTACGCCCCGAGGAAGTGGTGATCGACTGCACACCGGAAGATCGGCAACGCTCCCTGGACCGCATCGCGGCCTGCTTCACCACCGACTACCCACGCGACGTCACCCGCAATCTCGGTTTTCTGGCGGACCAGATGGAGGCTGTACACGCCGACGTGCGTAACATCTTCAGCCAACCGATCAAGAACAAGCTCGACGTCTGCGACGTCCTCGCCGACCTGAACTTCTATCTCTTCGCCAGGAAGCATCAGGGCACCGCAGCCTTTCCCATGCTGCGCGGCTCGCTCTACCACATGTGCAACATCTTCTACGACTGCATGAGCCAGATCCGCGATACCCAACGGGCCATGGAATACGCGCGCCAGGGGTTCAACATCATCCTGGAGTTCCTGCTCGCCGGCCGCGAGGTCATCGAAACCATCCCCGAGGAAGCGCTCAAGCGTCTCGCGGCCCTGAGCCCTCCTGCAGGCGAATAACAAAGCGATGCTAGGCATTTGAGCGGGTAACCCGAAACGGCAACTCTTCGTTTCGCGAGCCCGGAGGAAGCTTCGCCGTAGCGCCTGCGCCAGCGATTGCGGGAAGCCGGTTTAGGCGTGTCTTCGTTTTCTCAAACGAGTAGGCAATATGAGTCTGGAAAACTATTTATTGCACCTGCAAAAGTCGCTTTTCGTTCAGGCCGACCGCGACCCGAACAGCTTCCGCGGGCAATTGCACACCCATGTCGGCATTCTCTTTAATGCAGCCCTTGAGAATCCCAGGCTGATCAAACCCATGAAGCGTTTCGTCGCCGCATTCCTCGGCGTTGCCGATTTCGACGCGGCGATGAAATATGTCATCCAGAACAATCTGCCCCTGCATCCGGAGGAAATCGTCTCCCTTGCCGGAGCGGTGGCGGGCATTGCCATACTCGATGGCAATCCTGATCTGGCCACGGAACTTTGGTCCCTTGTTCTGACCACGACCCGCGCCGACCTCAGCCTAGGCCTTGTCCGTATCTCCGACAAGGAACAGCAGGACTACGATAGCGCAAGGTTCCATGGGATTCTGGCCAGGGAAATGGCCTTCTTCGCGGTTTCCAACTTGTTCGGGAAGCGCCCTGCCGCGCTCTTCTCGGTGCTGGACTTGTGCTG
Source organism: Rhodocyclaceae bacterium (assembly GCA_035345935.1). Taxonomy (GTDB): domain Bacteria; phylum Pseudomonadota; class Gammaproteobacteria; order Burkholderiales; family Rhodocyclaceae; genus SSSZ01. The sequence goes on from DAORDK010000028.1 coordinate 15,185, forward strand.
CGGAACCGGATTGCCCTCGTCCTACTTTCATCACCGCTGCGATTCGCTGGTGGGTATCGACCTCGAACTCTCCGGGCTCCGCGCATCGGGTCGGCACAAGAACTATACCGGGCTGCTCGAAGGCGACGTCCGCCGAGCGAGTGCTCTGGTGAACGAGCAGTTCGACCTGATCCTGATGAACGGCGCCGCCTATTTTTTCAAGGATCTGGACTGGCTCATGGGATTGTCTTCGGTACTTCGTCCCGGCGGGGAAATCTGCCTGAACGTTTTTCTCTGCCCGAACGACCACGATACGATGACCAATTGTGCAGGGACGGTCCGCAATTGCCACAGTCTCCCTTATCTTTCGCGGATTTCAGGAAAATACGGGATGCAAGTCACCGAAGTAGTTCCGACGACGATCTATACCTACCCCGGGTTTCACGTTCGAATAGAAAAACCGTGAACCGCAATCCAGGAAGAAAAGTGCTCCGCCGAGCCCTCCTGGGAGCTCCCGTCCAGGGCATGGGTGTGCGCTCTTGGGTCAGCGTAGCGTCACGTTAAAAAAGTTCTAAAGTTTGCCTACGCAGTGACGTAATTGGGTTCAGAAGGACTTAGGAAACGTCGGAAAGGCGTCCCGGTCCGCGTACGAACCCCTGGGGACGCCCCCAGATCCGAAGGAGATTGTCATGGCACAAATTATCAACACCAACCTTCCCTCCCTGAATGCCCAGCGCAACCTGACGACCACCCAGAGCGCTCTGTCCCAAGCGATTCAGCGTCTGTCTTCGGGTCTGCGCATCAACAGCGCCAAGGACGACGCCGCCGGCATGGCGGTTGCAACCCGCATGGACACTATCATTCGCGGTTCCATGGTCGCCCTGCGCAACGCCAACGACGGCATCTCCCTGGCGCAGACTGCCGAAGACGCGATCAGCAAGATCACCGACGCCCTTCAGCGCATGCGCGAGTTGGCAGTCCAGGCTTCCAACGCCACTCTGAGTTCCGGCGACCGCGACAATCTGGAAATCGAATTCCTGCAGATGCAGGAAGAAATCCACCGCGTCATCTCCGGCGCCCAGTTCAACGGCGTCTCCCTGCTGGACACCGGCCACGCGACCTTCCAGTCCGCCTTCCGCTTCCAGATCGGCGCCAACCAGTCGGGTGCCAACCTGCTGACCGTCGATACCTTCACGACCAATCCCGCCATCCCCCTCGGCTTCAGTACCAGCTACGTCGGTACTGGCGTCGGTGGCGGCAGTGCGATCATCTTCATCGGCGGAACCGACTTCGTCGCAGCCCAGAGCGCCATCGTCCTCATGGACTCGGCCCTCGGCCTAGTGAATGCCGCCCGCGCCAAGTGGGGTGCCGTCCAGAACCGCTTCGACGCCATCGTCTCCAGCCTGCAGGTTCTGGTGGAAAACCAGTCCGCCGCCAAGAGCCGCATCACCGACGCCGACTTCGCGATGGAAACCGCGCGTCTCACGCGTGCCCAGATTCTGCAGCAGGCCGGCACCGCGATGCTCGCCCAAGCGAATGCGATCCCGAACAACGTCCTGACCCTGCTGCGTTAAGCGAACGTTTCGAGTCCGGCATCATTGGCATGAGGGGGCGAGGCTCAACGGGCTTCGTCCCCTCTTCCGCCGCTTAGGAGTCTGTCATGGCCATCGATTCCATTTCCAACGTCGGAGCACCCGCTCCCTTACCTCGCGATCCGGGTCTGAATCGCCAGCCGCCCGACGCCCCCTCGATCAAGACTGCGGTGCAGCCGCAGACTCAGGAGGCGGTCACCCAGGTGCAAGAGGTCGAGAAGCATGCCCAAGGCGACGCCTCGGTCAAAAAAGGCGAATTGCAGAACGTACTCAAGAAGCTCAACGAGTTTGTTGGGGTGTCCAACACCGATATACAATTCACTCTGGACGATGAGACCGGCGTTCGTGTGGTCAAGGTCGTTGATCGTGGCACCAAGGACGTCATCCGCCAGATCCCGAGCGAGGAAATTCTGCAAATCGCCCGTGCGCTCGACAAATTGCAGGGCCTTTTGATCCGGCAGAAGGCCTAGCGCCTTAACCAGGAGGCTGACATGGCCACCATTACCGCTTCTGGAGTCGGGAGCGGGCTGGATATCAACGCGATCATCAGCCAGCTCATGGCTGCCGAGCAGCAGCCGCTGACCAACATCGACGCGAAAGCGCAGAAGATCGATGCGCGCATTTCGGCCTACGGAAAAATCAGCAGCGCCTTGTCGAGTCTGCTTTCTGCAGCGAAAGCGCTCAATACTCCGACAACGATCGGTGCCTTTACCGCCACCCTTTCCGATACCACCCTGGGTACGGCAACGGCGAGTACAAGTGCTGCCGCCGGCGCTTACACCCTGAACGTCACCAACCTCGCCAAGGCCCACACGCTTTATTCGACTTCCTATGGCGGTTCGACGACCGTCGTCGGGGACGGGTCGCTGCAGATCACCTCGGGCAGCAATACCTTCAACGTCACGATCGACAATACCAACCATACCCTGGAAGGCATTCGCGACGCGATCAACGCTTCTTCCAGCAATACCAGTGTCGCAGCGAGCATTGTGACCGACGCCAACGGCGCCCGACTGGTCCTGAGCGCCAAGAATACCGGTTCGACCAATGCCATTTCGGTCGTAGTCACCGAGTCCGGAGCACCCGGCCTCGCTCAACTTTCTTACACCGCCGGGGCTTTCAATCTCAGCGAGGCGACGCCCGCTCAGAACGCGCAATTGACGATCAACGGAATCCCGATCAGTTCGGCAACCAATACCATCAGTTCAGCCATCACCGGAGTGACGCTCAACCTGACCAAGGATAGCGGCACAGCCACACTGACCGTCGCCCGCGACTCCGAGGGAATCAAGAAAGCGGCCGAAACCTTTGCCAGCGCCTACAGCAAGCTGGTGTCCCAGGTGAAATCGCTGACTGCCTTCGATTCATCCACCAACACCGGCAGCACCCTTTCCGGGGACGGGACGACCTCCCTCGTCATGACCCGGATACGCTCCACCCTGGGGACCGTCCCGACCACCCTGACGGGAATCTATACGACACTCAGCGAGGTCGGCATTTCGATTCAGTCGGATGGATCGATGTCCGTCAATTCGGCGAAGCTCCAAACGGCCATCGACAACAACTTCACCGACCTCAAGGACGTCCTCGGGGGCTACGGCAAGGCCGTTGCCGACGCGGTGGATGACCTCACCGACAATAACGGCGCAGTCACGACCCGGGTGGCAAGCCTCACCAGTTCCCTTCACGATCTTGCTCGCCGCCGCTTGGACGTACAGGACCGCTTAGCGCGAATCGAAGCCAATTACAGGCGCCAGTTCAGCGCTCTGGACGCCCTGGTGGCCAGCATGAACTCGACTGGCAGCTTCCTGACCCAGCAACTTGCCCGCCTCTAAGATCCCACGCCATGTTCGCACTCAGCAACAGTCCCCTCAATGCCTACAAGGCGGTCCAGACCGACGTCGCCGTAGCTGCGGCTTCCCCGCACAATCTGATCGTCCTGCTCTTCGACGGGGCGCTGGCCGCGATCGCCGCCGCAAGGACCAACTTGGCCCAGGGAAATATCGAGGCAAAGGGACTGGCAGTCTCAAAAGCCATCGACATCATCACCAATGGGCTGAAGGTCAGCCTCGATCAGGAAGCTGGGGGCGAATTGGCACAGAATCTGGCCGATCTTTACGATTATGCGGTCCGGCGTCTCGTCCAGGGCAACCTCAAGAACCAGGTTGCGGCGTTCGATGAGGTCACCGCCCTGCTCAACGAGATCCGGGGCGCCTGGGTTGAAATCGGCAACCGCGCGAACTCGGAGAGCCCTGCGTAGACACCGTGCAGCAGTCTGCAACGGAATCGCTCTACACAAGCTTGCTCGAACTCCATCGAAGAATGGCGATCGCGGCGCGGGAAGCGTCTTGGCAGGATCTGGAAGCACTGGAGCGGGAAAGCGCAGCGATTGCGCTGACCTTGCAATCGGCGCCCTCCGAAGTTCCCCTCGACCCCGAAGCCACCGTGGCGCGCAAGGCGATGATCTCCGAGATGTTGTCGCTACAAGGGGTCATTCGTGAGGAAATCTCCTCTTGGCGCAAGGATGCCGAGCCGCTGATCAGCGCTTTGGCTTCCCGGACCGCAGGCCCTTGACCGGATCCCGCCGGCCATGATTCCGGCTGACGTCGCCAGTCGCCTTAGGCTGATCCTACCCGACCAGCCGACCGCGCCTCAGGCTGCAATCCCCGCTCAGCAGTTGAAGGATGTACTGAGCGACCTGGTCCCCGGTCAGCGCGTCCTCGCAGAAATTCAGGCACTTCTGCCCAATGGCGCGTATCGGGCCGCAATCGCCCAGCGCGAAATCACGCTGGCCTTGCCCTTCTCGGCCAAACCCGGGGACACCCTGGAACTCGAAGTCGTAGAAAAGGACAATCGTATCGCGCTGGCGGTAGTGGCCAACCGTTCCACTGCCGAACAGCTCTCCGCAGGGGAGTCATCCGCCTCCACCACCCTCAGTCCAGCCGGGCGTCTGATAGGCACGCTCATGGCTGAAATCGGGCAAACCGGGGAGAAAGCCCCTCCGGCAGTCCTCAACGCGAGCAAGCCGCTTGTCGCGGCGCCTCCCGACCATGCTGCCGAACTGGCGCCCATCCTCAAAGATGCCTTGGTCAAGAGCGGCATGTTCTACGAGTCGCATCAAGCCCGCTGGGTCGCCGGCCAATTGCCGACGGCGGCCTTGCTGCAGGAACCCCAGGGCCAACATGCGCCTGCCCCGACTTCAGCATCGGCTCCGCCACCTCCTTCGGCTTCGACCAGCCCGTCGTCCATGCAAGAAAATCCTCAGGCAAGCAGCGCTCCAGAAGCTCGCGCGCAATCCGCCCCCCTTCCCCCGCAGACCAGCGTGGAAGGCGACGCCAGGCCTGCACCTGCGCTTTCAGAATCGACCCTTTCAGCGCTTGGAACCGGCCATGGGCGAGAGCCTGCGGGAGCGGGAACTCCCGTCGTGCCGGCCCCGCTGGCCCCTTTGGTCCAGCAGCAATTGGACGCCCTCGCCACCCAGGTCTTCTCCTGGCAGGGGCAGGTCTGGCCCGGTCAGACCATGGACTGGACCATCGAAGACTCCCCCGGATCGCGCACTTCGCCAAGTGAGGGCGAGGCTGCCGCCTGGACGACACGCCTGCGACTGAAACTTCCGCACTTGGGACTGGTCGATGCCACGCTGCATCTTGCCGAAGGTAACGAAGTCTCTCTGGCCCTCGCCGTCTCCGACCCAGCTTCCCGTTCGATCCTCGCTGGCGAGGGTGAAGTCCTGATCCAGCGTTTCGCCGATGCCGGTTTGCGCATCAGCGGATTGCGATTCGACCATGGCGCAGAGCCCGAGTGACCGCCGCCGCGAGGCGGTCGCCCTCGCCTATCGCCAGACGGACGCCGCGCCGCGCGTGGTTGCCCGGGGCCGGGGACTGGTCGCCGAAGAAATCATCTCTCGCGCCCGGGAGCACGGCGTCTACGTCCACGAGTCGCCCGAACTCGTCTCACTCCTCATGCAGGTGGACCTCGACGAGCACATTCCCCCCCAACTCTATCGCGCTGTAGCCGAATTGCTCGCCTGGCTCTATCGCCTGGACCAAGGCGGCGAGACACCACCCCCTTGACCCTTTCGCCTTTGAGTTAAACTGCAGACCCCGGCCGTTCCGCACCCTCCCTTTTTGATCCCTTTGCCTCAACCACCCGCCCCCGAATTGGAGTTGGACCGTACCGACCTCTTCGGACGCTATCTTCTTAAGAACCGGGCCGACGTTCTCTTCGTGTTGCGCGCGCTGGCAATGCACAAGGCGCTAGTCACGGTCTATATCGATGCTTCGGGACACTTCTTTTTGTCCACCGTGCTGAAGATCAACGAGGAAGAAGACCGTCTATATCTCGATCCCGCCCAATCCGAAACCATGAACGATAGAGCGCTGAAGGCGGAGCGACCCGTCGTGACCGCGCAACTGGATCGGGTCAAAGTCCAGTTCCCCTTACCCGGTCTCGAATCCGTCAATGACGGGGGCAATACCGTCTTGGCCGCACCACTCCCACAGACGCTGCTCCGACTCCAGCGCCGCGAGTACTTCCGCCTGGAAATTCCGGCGACGCCCATACTGCACTGTCAGCTGACGATTGCGCGACCGGATGGATCGCCTCTGCTCGAGGAATTCCGCGTTCTTGACCTCAGCGGCGGCGGCGTCTGTCTGGCGGTTCCGGAACGACTGGCCCCCTTGTTCGTCCCCGGCACGGTGACCGGACGCTGCCGCATCGCCCTGCCCGAAGAAGGCATCATCGGTGCATCGCTCCGGGTCTGCAGCGCCGTGCCCTACGAAGCGAACCGCGGCGCACCGATGTTACGGGTGGGATGCGAGTTTTCCGGTCTTCCGGGAGCCCAGCTCAGCCTGCTACAGCGCTACATCATGCGGCGGGAGCGGCAGGAATCGCGGCACCGGGCAGGCTAAACCATGCGTGCTCCGATGGCCCGAGGACGCCCCGTTGGCAAGTCGCCCTCCCGACCACTCCGCACAGCCATACATCTCTCTCGATGACTCGCCCCCGCCTCCCTGCGTTGTCCAGTCACGCGCTCCTGCTCGCGGGAGTCGGCTTTGTCGTCGCCTTTGGCAACTTCACCTTTTTTTCCCGGGTTCTTGCAGTCTTTCCGGCGCACGGAGCCGTCGTGCTCGGGCTGATTTCCCTCGTCGCCTCGCTGGCGGCGCTCACGACGCTCTTCCTGATTCCTTTGACCCTCGGGCGAGCCGTCAAGCCGGTATTGAGCGTCGTCCTCCTGCTGACCGCCTTGACCGCTTATTTCATGGACAGCTACGGCGTGGCCATCGGCACCGACATGCTGCGCAACGTTGCCGAAACGCAGTGGGCGGAGATTGCCGATCTGCTGACCCTGAAACTGCTCGTCTATCTGGTTTTGATCGGCATTCTCCCGGTCTGGCTGATTTGGCTGGTACCGATCAAATGGCGAGGCTGGCGGTGGGAGATCGGCGTCCGCCTGGGGCTTGCGCTCGCCCTGCTCCTCGTCATCGGAGCCGGCGTCATGGGTGCCGGGGATTTCTACGCGTCGTTCATCCGCGAGCACAAGGAGCTTCGCGCCTACGCCAATCCAGCTTACCCGCTGACCGCCGCAATCAAGTACGCCGGCATGAACCTCGGCTTCTCCGGCATTCAGTCGGACGTTTCGCCGATCGGTACCGATGCCCAGATAGGCTCGTCCGATCACCACCGCGAACTCATTTTCCTGGTCGTCGGAGAGACCGCCCGCGCCGACCGGTTCTCGCTCAACGGCTACGCACGCGACACAACACCGCGTCTACGAGCTGAAAAAGCCCTGAGCCTCACCAATTTCTGGGCTTGCGGTTCGTCAACGGCAGTATCGGTTCCCTGCATGTTCTCGTCCCTCGGCATGCAAAAGTTCGATCCCCGGCGCGCCCTCCAGCAGGAGAACCTGCTTGACGTCGCCCAGCGGGCCGGTGTCAATGTGCTCTGGCTGGACAACAATTCGAGTTCCAAGGGGGTGGCCGCGCGCGTCCCCTCGATCGACTACCGTACTCCCAAAAACAACCCACGCTGCGACACCGAGTGCCGCGATGTCGGCATGCTGGACTCGCTCCAGCAATACATCCGCGAACATCCCAAGGGGGACATCCTGATTGTCCTGCATCAGATGGGCAATCACGGACCGGCCTACTACAAGCGTTATCCGCCCGAGTTCGAAAAATTTCTCCCGGCCTGTCACAACAACGACCTCACCCAGTGCTCGGTCGAGGAGATCGGCAATGCCTACGACAACGCCATCCTCTACACGGATTATTTTCTCGGTCAAGCCATCGAATTGCTGAAGGCCAACGATGCCGAGTTTGAGACGACCCTGATCTATCTCAGCGACCACGGCGAGTCCCTCGGCGAAAACGGCATCTTCCTCCACGGTCTGCCGCGAGTCCTGGCTCCCGACAACCAGTTCCACGTTCCGGCAGTACTCTGGTTCGGTCCCGGCAACCCCGATGTGGACGTTGAGGCGCTCGCCGCGAAGCGCAACCTGCGCTTCACCCACGACAACCTCTTCCATACCGTACTGGGATTGCTGGAAGTCGAGACTTCGGTCTATCGAAAGGAACTGGACATTCTCGACGGTGCCCGCAGGCCAGAATGACTGGCCTGGAGTCTGCTGACAGGCCTCAAACCTGCATGTTCATGACTTCCTGATAGGCCGTCACCAATTTGTTGCGCACCTGGACCATCTCCTGGAACGAGATGCTGGCGGTCTGCAGAGCGATCATGACCTCGTGGAGATTCTGCGAGGTATCGCCGGCGGCAAGTTTTTCCGCCATCCCGTGGGCTTCGACCTGGGTGGCATTGACCTTGTCGATGGATTGTTTGAGCACCTGGGCAAAGTCCGGTCCGCCCGCAGGAGAAGCCGCCGCATCAGCGGTCTTGCCTGCGGCCTGGGCTGCGGTCGTCCGCAGCACGCTCAGCATGTCCTCGATTCCCTTGGTGTCCATGATACTTGCTCCCGACCGTCGCCGGCCTTTCGATACCTTCTGATCCTAGCAAACCTCGGGCCAGATTACCCGGAAAAATAACCTTCGTCGCGATATTGTTGCAGCTTGTAGCGCAGGGTGCGCTCGGAGATCCCCAGACGCTCGACGGCAAGCTTGCGGGAACCGCCGACCTCGGCAAGGGTACGAAGAATGTGGTCGCGCTCCAGATCCTTCATGTTGTCGGGCTTGACCGGGGATTCGCCCACTTCTGCTGCAGCCGGCCGCAAAGCCTCGGCGAGGCCCAGATGCTCGGGCTCGATGGTGGCTCCCGGGGCAAGAATCAATGCCCGCTGGACGACGTTTTCCAGCTCGCGCACGTTGCCCGGCCAGGGGTGGGCACGCAATGCGGCTTCCGCCGGGGCCGAAAGCCTCAGCCCGCGACGCCCGAAGCGCTCGCCATGGACGGCAACAAACCGCCGGGCCAGCGGCACGATGTCTTCGGGCCTTTGCCGCAAGGCAGGAATCGCAACCGGGAAGACATTCAAACGGTAGTAGAGATCTTCCCGGAATGCACCTTTGGCCACTGCTTCCCGCAAATCCCGGTTGGAGGTGGCGATGACCCGGATGTCCAGAGCCACAGGCTGCTTGCCTCCCACGCGCTCGACTTCCCTTTCCTGGAGGACGCGCAGCAGCTTCGCCTGGAGCGGCAGCGACATTTCGGTGACTTCGTCTAGAAGCAAGGTGCCTTTCTGGGCTTGCTCGAATTTGCCGGCCTGGGCCTGCTGAGCGCCGGTAAAAGCCCCCTTCTCGTAGCCGAAGAGCGTGGCTTCGAGCAGGCTTTCAGGAATCGCCGCACAGTTGATGGCCACGAAGGGACCGTCGCGGCGTGCCGAATGGCGATGGATGTGGCGAGCGACGATTTCCTTGCCGACGCCGGACTCGCCGTTCAGGAGCACGGTGGCGTCGGTCTGGGCGACCCGGGCGGCCAGCGCGAAAAATTCACGGCTTGCGGCGTCTTCGGCGACGGCGCCCAAGGCGGAATCGCTCTCGGGGAGGCGGTAGCGATCGACAACCGCCAGCAGGGCCGCCGGTTCGAAGGGCTTGAGCAGAAAATCGCAGGCACCAGAACGCATGGCATCGACGGCCTTCTCGACCTCGGCATAGGCGGTCATCAGGACGACCGGCAAGTGCGGAAGGCGCCTGCGAATCGCCTTCAATAGCGCGATTCCGTCCATGGGCACCATGCGCACGTCGCTGACGACGATGGAAAACGCCTGCGCCTCCAGAGCCCGCAATGCCGCCTCGCCGCCGTCGGCAGCCACAAAGCTGCGGCCCGCGAGTTCGAGGGTATCGCAGAGGGCCTCGCGCAGGCTGGGATCGTCCTCGACGACCAGGATGGGCAGGGTGGAATTGCTCATGAATTGGAAGGCTCGGTCATAGCGATGGGAAGGTGGACGATGAACTCGGCACCGGCACCGGGCTGGGAGCGCAATTCGATGCGGCCCCCGTGAGCGCGGGCGACACCCACGGCGATGGGCAAGCCAAGGCCGGTGCCGAGACCCCGCGTGGTAAAGAAGGGCTCGAAGATGCGCTGCTGGATTTCGAGCCCGATCCCCGGCCCGTCGTCGATCACCGCGATGGCAACTCCGTCGCCCGACCGGCAGGCGGAGAGGCAAATCTTGCCGCCCCCGGCAAGCGCCTGGAGGGCATTCTCGAGGAGGCTCACCAGGGCGCCGAAAAGGGCCTTGCGCCCCCCCACCAGCACGGCTCCGGCACTTTCGTCACGCACCTCGAAAGCGATGCCCTGCTCTCGAACGAGGGGCTCGACCGTCGCTGCGGCATCGGCCAGCAGTTCGCCCACCGGGATGACGTCGCGGCCTATGCTCTCGCCGCGGGCGAAGAGCAAGACATCCTGGATCAGACGCTCGAGGCGACGCAACTGGCCGGCCGCCTTGTCGGCGAACTTGGCGCGGGCCTCGTCGGCCAGGCCAGGCTGCCCCAGATTGCCCGTATAAAGCAGGGCCGCTGCCAGGGGAGTGCGCAATTGATGGGCGAGAGACGCCGCCATTTCGCCCATGGCTGCCAGGCGCTGATGGCGCTCCAATTCCGCCTTCATCCCGTGGGCTGCCGTGACGTCATGGACCAGGAGGATCTTCCCACCCCCCGCTGCCAATGCGCTCTCGGCCAAACTGACCCGGCGCTCGCCCACCAGCCACTCTCCGATGGCAAGGGTCGGTTCCAGGTGCGCCCGGGCCACATCGCCCCAGTGACTGCCGACGACGCCGTCTCCGAAGAGGGCACGCGCTGCCGGATTGGCCTCGGTGACCCGGGCACCGCCGTCGAGGACCACGACTCCAGCGGGCAGCGCATCGAGGAGCAGGGAAAGGCGCTCGGAGAGGGCCTCTTTTTCGACGAATTGTCGACGCAATTCCCCGTTCGCCACAGCCAGTTCCTCGGTGAGCGACGCGACCCGGGCCTGAAGGGCGCCGTAAGCACTGGTCAGCTCCGCCGAGACCTGGTTGAAGAGGTCGAAGGCCCGTTGCAGTTCGGCAGTCTTGCTGTCAGTATCGACAATCGAGGGGGCGGCGGGGGGCATTGAAAAAGTATGGCGGCAATCCGGCCCGGCTAATATAGAATATTTCTAGCAAAATTGGGCTTCCTGATTGATTCTGCTTCTGTTTTACACACTCTGATTCCAGGCTAGATGGCAGCAACGACCGAAACCACTGCGGGGGCGGCGCCGACCGTCGGCGTCGTCGACCGCCTGCGCGAGGCATTCGGTCGCCTGGAGAGCCGCCAGAAGATGATATTGGCGGCAGCGATCGCCGCCATCGTCGCCGTCCTGGTCGGCACGGCGCTTTGGGCGCGCCACGGGGACTACAAGGTTCTTTTCTCCAATCTTTCGGAGAAGGACGGCGGCGCCATAGTCGCCGTCCTCGAGCAGCAGAACATTCCCCATCGCATGTCGGACAGCGGGGCCATCCTGGTGCCTTCCGACAAGGTGCACGAAGTCCGCCTCAAACTCGCTTCCCAGGGCTTGCCGCGAGGCGGCATGGTCGGCTTCGAACTGATGGAGAACCAGAAGTTCGGCATCAGCCAATTTGCCGAACAGGTCAATTATCAGCGCGGCCTGGAGGGTGAACTGGCCCGCACCATCATGTCCATCGGCGCGGTCCAGGCGGCCCGGGTCCACCTCGCGATCCCCAAACCTTCGGTCTTCGTCCGCGAGGAGCAAAAACCCACCGCGTCGGTCCTGGTCAGCCTCTACCCCGGTCGGGTGCTCGATGCGGCCCAAGTGGTCGGAATCACCAACCTGGTCGCCGCCAGCGTACCGCAACTGCCCATTTCGAACGTTACCGTCCTCGACCAGAATGGCAGCCTGCTTTCGCAATTGAAGAGCAAGCTGACCGAAGCCGGCCTCGATCCGGCCCAACTGAAATACGTGCGCGAAGTAGAAGCCAGCGTCATCGCCCGCATCGACGCCATCCTGAAGCCCGTTCTCGGGGGAGAGAACTACAAAGTCCAGGTGGCGGCCGACATCGACTTTAGCCAGAGCGAGCAGACCGCCGAAAGCTATCGCCCCAACAACACGCCCGACACGACCGCCATCCGCAGCCAGCAGAGCACCGAGTCCGCAGCGGTCAATCAAAATCCGGGCGGCGTTCCCGGAGCGCTGACCAATCAGCCGCCAGTCCCCGCCACCGCCCCGCTCACCTCGCCCCCGACCGGCGGGGTCCCGGGTCAGGCGGCGAAGCCGGGCGAGCTGTCGGGCAAGGTTCAGGTCGCCGGGATCAGCGCGCCCATGGCTGCCGCCGGTCAACCCATCAGCACGACCAAGAACAACACCATCAATTACGAGATCGACAAGACCGTCCGCTACACGAAGCAGAACATGGGCGCCATCCGCCGCCTTTCCGCCGCGGTGGTGGTCAACCACCGCCAGGAAACCGGCAAGGACGGGAAGTCGGCGGTCAAGCCGCTGCCGGAGGCGGAAATGAAGCAGATCAACGACCTGGTGCGGGAAGCCATGGGCTTCTCCAAGGAGCGCGGCGACACGCTCTCGGTCGCCAACGCGCCCTTCACCGCGAGCGACAAGAGCGACGCCGGCATCCCCATCTGGAAGGATCCCGAGAACGTCTCCCTGGCCAGGGATCTGGTCAAATATCTGTTGGTTGCCGGCATCCTGGCCTTCATCTATTTCAAGATCGTTCAGCCGCTCCTGAAGACCATGTTCCCACCGCCTGCGGAAGCCACCGCCGCTGGAGAAGGCGGCCTGTCCGGAAACATTCTCGGCGAGGGTAGCCCGCTGATCGCCGGACTGGAAGGCGAGGACAAGGTGACCATCGACCATTACGCCGCCAAGGTGCAGAAAGCCCGCGATATCGCCCAGACCGACCCGAAGGCGGTAGCCAACATCATCAAAGACTGGATGGCCGCCAATGGCTAGTCCCGAAGAAGGCGTCGAAAAAAGCGCCACGCTGCTCATTGCCCTAGGCGAAGACCACGCTGCCGAGGTCCTCAAGCATTTGGGTCCCCGCGAGGTGCAGAAGCTGGGGCACGCCATGGCGGCCCTGAAATCGGTGCCCCGGACCAAAGTCGAAGCGGTGCTGGACGAGTTCCTGACCATCGCGGTCGAACAAGCCGCCGTGCACGTCGATACCGACAACTACATCCGTTCCGTCCTCACCAAGGCCTTGGGGGACGACAAGGCGTCCAACCTGATTTCTCGTATCCTGCAAGGGGGCGAAACTTCGGGAATCGAAGGACTCAAATGGATGGACGCCGCGACGGTTGCCGACTTGGTGAAGAACGAGCATCCCCAGATCATCGCCACCATCCTGGTCCACCTGGAACACGACCACTCGAGCGAAATCCTCAACCACTTCACTGAGCGCCTCAGAAACGACGTGGTCCTTCGTATTGCAACTCTGGAGGGCATCCAGCCCGCAGCGCTGCGCGAACTGAACGACGCCATGGCACGCATCCTTGCCGGCTCTGCAAGCATCAAGAAGACCGCCCTGGGTGGCGTGCGGACGGTGGCGGAAATCCTCAACTTCATCGGCACGGCGAACGAAACTTCGGTCATCGACGCCATCCGCGAATACGACCCCGACCTCGCCCAGAAGATTCTCGACGAGATGTTTGTCTTCGAGAACCTTATGGACATCGACGATCGTTCGATCCAGATCATCCTGCGCGAAGTCCAGTCCGATTCCTTGATCCTGGCGTTGAAGGGAGCCAACGAAGCCCTGCGCGAGAAGATCTTCCGCAACATGTCGCAGCGCGCGGCCGAAATGCTCAGGGAAGATCTGGAAGCCAAGGGCCCGGTGCGGGTTTCGGAGGTCGAGGCAGAGCAGAAGGAAATCCTCAAGACCGTCCGCCGCCTGGCCGACGAAGGCCAGATCGTCCTCGGCGGTGCCGGGGGCGAGCAGATGATCTGAGGCCTCTCTCGGGCACACCATGCCGGCCTACATCCCCAAGGAACAACTGGAAAGCTACCGTCGTTGGCAGGCCGACGCTTTCGACCGCCCTGCCGAACCGGAAGCGACCCCGGTGCCGGAAGAAGTGGCATCGGAACCGACGACCAGCGATTCCGAGATGGTCAGCGGTATCGACCTCCCGACGGCTGAGGATATCGAACGCATTCACGAGGAAGCGCGTGCTGCGGGCCACGACGAGGGCTACCAGGCAGGCTTCGCAGCCGGCCTCGAGTCGGCCCGGGCCGAGGCGGAACGCCTGGCCGCCCTCGCCGACAACTTGGTCGGTTCCCTGGCCGAGTTCGACCAGACTCTGGCCGACGACGTTCTGGCCCTGGCGGTGGAACTGGCGGGCCAAGTTCTGCGGCGCAGTCTAGCCGTCGACTCCGATGCGCTTGTACCGGTGGTCAGGGAAGCCCTGGCGGCCCTCCCGATGCACCATGGTCACGTCGTGGTGCACGTCCATCCCGATGATGGTGCCAGCCTGCGCAGCCATTTGGGTGAAACCTTCGCCCATACCGGATGGCAGATCGTGGACGATCGCGAGATCTCCCCCGGCGGCTGTTTCCTCAAGGCCGGCAGCAGCGAAGTGGACGCCACCCTGGAAACCCGCTGGAAGCGTGTCCTGGAAGCGATCGGAGCGGCTCCCTCCGAGGAACGGCGGGACGAGCCGTGAGCGGTCTTCCCGACCATACGGGACGATTGCGGGAGTTTCTTGCCAACTGCCGCGGCGTCGTGGCCAATGTCCAGCCCCTCTGGCCCATCGGACGCCTGACCCGGATCAACGGTCTGGTCATGGAAGCCGCAGGGCTCAAACTTCCCCTGGGGAGTTCCTGTCGCATCGTGCCGGCGGGGGGCACTCCGGTGGAAGCGGAAGTCGTGGGTTTTGCGGGGGAAAAGCTCTACCTCATGCCCTCCGACGACGTCTATGGCCTCTCCCCGGGAGCCCAGGTGATCGCCATGGAATCGCCCAATCATTCGCCCCGGATCGGCGCACTGACCCCACCGCGCCGGCGTGCCATAGACCGGGCGAAGCTGGTGCCGGTAGGTGAGGGACTCCTGGGTCGCGTCGTGGATGGGGTAGGCCGCCCCCTGGATGGACGCGGCCCGCTCGCCAGCCAGGTGATGCGCCCGCTCCAGAGCCGTCCCACCAACCCCATGGCCCGGGCGGCGATTTCCCAACCGCTGGACGTGGGGATCCGCTCCATCAACTCCCTGCTCACCGTAGGCCGCGGTCAGCGCATGGGACTGTTCGCCGGCTCCGGGGTCGGAAAGTCGGTTCTGCTGGGCATGATGGCGCGCTATACCGAGGCTGACGTGATTGTCGTCGGCCTGATTGGCGAGCGTGGCCGCGAGGTGAAGGAATTCATCGACCAGATTCTCGGCGATGAGGGCATGCGTCGAGCGGCCGTGGTTGCCGCTCCCGCCGATACAGGCCCGCTCATGCGGCTCCAGGGTGCCGCCTACGCCACCTCCATCGCCGAGCACTTCCGCGACCAAGGCAAGCAGGTCCTGCTGATCATGGACTCCCTGACCCGCTATGCCATGGCCCAGCGGGAAATTGCGCTCGCCATCGGCGAACCGCCGGCCACGCGGGGCTATCCACCTTCGGTCTTTGCCCGCCTGCCGCAATTGGTCGAGCGGGCCGGCAACGGCCCCGAAGGCGGCGGCTCGATTACCGCCTTCTACACCGTCCTCACCGAGGGCGACGACCAACAGGATCCCATTGCCGATTCGGCCCGGGCGATTCTCGACGGCCACGTGGTCCTCTCCCGCGCCTTGGCCGATTCCGGACACTACCCCGCGGTGGACGTGGAGCAGTCGATCAGCCGCGCGCTGGTGAGTCTGGTCTCGCCTGCCCACCTGGAGTACATCCGGCGTTTCAAGGTGCTCTTCGCCCGCTACCAGCGTTCCCGAGATCTCATCTCGGTCGGGGCCTATGTCGTCGGCTCCGACCCGGTCCTCGATCAGGCCATTGCCCTGTACCCGCGCATGGAAGCCTTCCTGCAGCAACCCCTGGCCGAGCGGGCCGACTTCACGACCAGTGCTGCCCAGCTCCAATCGCTGCTCTAAGGCCTCGCCGTGACTCGCCCCTTCAGTCTGCAACCCCTGCTCGACCTGATGCAGAACCGCGCCGACGAGGTCACCCGCCGCCTGGGACGATTGATCGCGGCAGAGCAAAGCGCCCGCAGCCGCTTGCAGCTTCTGGAGCAGTATCGGGAAGAATACGCGCAACGCTATCGCGAAGCCGCCGTTGGCGGCCTGACGCCGGCGGCCCTACGCAATTTTCAGGACTTTCTGGCCCGCATCGACGATGCCATCCAGCAGCAGGGAAAAGCGGTCGCCGATTCGGAACGCAGTACCGCCGCAGGCCAGACGGCCTGGCAGGAGCAGAACAAGCGGCTCAAGGCCATCGATACGCTTGCCGACCGCCATGAAGCCCGCGAACGTTATCGGGAGAATCGGCAGGAACAAAAGGAGCAGGACGAGTACGCCGCTCGAGTCGGCGACAATCGCCGGTCGGACGAACCCTGAAGTCGAAAAATCGGGATCAGGTTCTGGCACAGGTCTTGCTGAAACGGGGAAACTTCATGCCGCGAGGACCCGCCCATGGGCATTTCCGCCGTCAATATTCCGCCCACCGTCGCCTCCCCCCCGGCGGGCGCTTCGGGCCAAGCGACCGGTGATCCGGTCGGCAGCGACTTTGCTGCCCTCCTCCAAAACCAGGTCGGAATGGCCGCCATTCCCGGACTGGCTGCCGCGGTCTGCCCCGCGTTTCCACCAGACGCAGTGGCCAAGACCGAGGACCCATTGGCCGATGCCGAATCCTTAAGCCAGGGTGGCGAAACGGGCCTCGATCCAACGGCCCTCGCGGCTCTGGGAATCGCCGCGCCACCGATCCCCGCCCCCAGCCCTACGGTACGAGGCGAGGCAAGCACGAGCGAACTTGACGTCCCCGTGGGCTCCGGGGGCAACGGACTCCCCAATCACTCCGCGAGTTTGTCGTCCGGACCAGCCAAGCGCTCAGCGTCAGGTGAAACGCTCATGGAATCGGCGGCGGGACCTGGAACGGCGAAATCTCGCCCGGATTCTTCCACCCTGCTTCCGACGACGGCCGAAGCCGCCGGTGAGCCGGCAAAACTTGCCGCTCTGCTGCCGGAATCGGCCAAGACCTTTTCTTCTTCCGCAGGGTCGAATCCGGCATCGAGCGAAGCAAGTCCATCCTTCGCGACGACGCTGGGGATTCACCTTCCGGCTGCAGCGGCCGGTGCCCAGGCGCCATCAACGGTCTCCCGCCCCGACATCGCCACTTCCCTTGGTCATCCAGGCTGGAGCAGTGACTTGGGCAACCAGGTCGTCTGGATGGTCCGCCACGACGAGCAAACCGCCAGAATCACCCTCAATCCGCCTGAACTCGGGCCGCTCCAGATTACGGTCAATGTCAGCGGAGATCAGGCGACGGCCAGTTTTGCCTCACCCCATGCCGATGTACGACAAGCGATCACCGACGCCCTGCCCCGCCTAAGGGAAATGCTGGCGGGTGCAGGAATCGATCTGGGCCAGACCAACGTCGGCGCCCAGGCGCAACAGGAAAGAAGTGGCCGTAAGCCGGAAAGCCCCGCCAATCCCCGTTTCGCCAACGATAAGGCTATACTTCATTCGGCTGGCAATGCGGCAGGCGGTGCTTCGTCCCCGCCCCTGTCGCAGCGGGGGCGCGGTCTTGTGGATCTCTTTGCCTGACCCCTTCCAGCACGGGGAGACAACCAAGATCAGGAACCAATAAATGGCCAAAGACGCTAAGCCCGCCGAATCCGACGAACAGGCGGCACAACCCAAGAAGAGCAAGAAACTGCTCATCATCATCGTGGCGGTGGTGCTTCTTCTCGTCCTGGGGGGCGGCGGTGCCGCTTTCCTGCTGTTGAAGAAGAACGCTGACGAGCACGCCGACGACGAGGAAGTGGCCGAAGAGAGCGCCAAGCCCAAGAAGAAGGATAAAAAGAAAGACAAAGAGGCTCATCCGGTCTTCGTCAATCTGGATCCGTTCACGGTCAATCTGATCCCGGAGACCGGCGACCAGTACCTGCAAGTGGCCCTCTCGGTCGAATTCGAAGATCCCGCCGGCGAGGTCGAGCTCAAGGCCCACATGCCCAAGGTCCGGAACAACATCACCCTGTTGCTATCGGGCAAGAAAGCCTCCGAACTCATTTCCCGGGAAGGTAAGGAAAAACTGGCGGCAGAACTCCTCGAGACGGTTAACGAAGTCCTCGACCCCCCCAAGAAGAACAAGAAGGGTGAGACGATCTCCGGGGAGGGGCCGGCCAAGTCGGTCCTCTTCACCTCCTTCATCATCCAATAGCGTTCATGGCCGGTGACTTTCTCTCCCAGGACGAGGTCGATGCCCTACTGAAGGGGGTTACCGGCGAGGTCGACGAACCACAGTCCGGGAGCGAAGAGGGTGATGGCGTCCGCAATTACAACCTGGGAACCCAGGAGCGCATCGTCCGCGGTCGCATGCCGACCATGGAGCTCATCAACGAGCGCTTCGCCCGCTACCTGCG
>DAORDK010000029.1:0-33622 GCA_035345935.1 Rhodocyclaceae bacterium
CCTTGTACTTCTTCTTGACCTCTTCGATGATCGCCTCGGCCTGGTGGCCGGCGGCGGCCATCAGGGTGTCGTCGTAATCGAGCGAGAGCATGGAGAGCACCACATCCTTGGTCAGCGGGTGGGCCGAGCGGATGAAGGATTCCGAGCAGCAGGTGCATTCCAGGCCGTGCAGCCAGATCACCGGCGTGCGGGCCTTGGTTTCCAGCGCATGGGCGATGCGCGGCGCGGCGGCGCTGCCCAGACCCAGGGAGGTCGCGGTCAGACTACAGAACTTCAAAAAGCTGCGCCGCGTGATCCCCTGGCGGCGCAGCACTTCGTAAAAGGTTTCGGTCACTTTCTCTGTCCCCCGTTGGTGGTTGGCGTGCAGCGGGGGTCGCAACGCAAGGCCTGTGCCAAACGGGGAATGAAACCGAATTATTGATACGGATCAAGGATTCCCGGGGGGGTCGCTGGGTCCGGGAGCTTAGGCGAGAGCTGACAACCGGGTTTTCAGTTTGAGCGCAACTCGTCAATGACGATGACAGCCTTTGGCGAAATGTGGGCGGCCAATAGCGAAGCAACGGATAAGTCGTGATTTTTTGACATACGTGCTGCCGAAAATGCGGGTAGTCTTCCAAAATTATCTACTACTAAAGGCATAGAACGTTGCGCCCTGCCGCAATGTTCAGGAGAGCGGCGATGGGTGCGAGTTGGGGGCGATGGGTGCTGATTTCCGCGACTGCGGTCATGAGCAGCGGGCAGGCGATGGCGGACACGGCCTTGCCGGTTCCCGACATGAGCCTGGAAGATCTGGTCAATACCGAAATCACGAGTGCGTCCCGCAAGTCCCAGAATCAACAGCATGTGGCAGCGGCAGTTTTCGTCATCACCCAGGAGGACATCGCCCGCTCCGGCGCCCGCAATCTGGCCGACGTCCTGGCGATGGCACCCGGTATCGAGGTGGCCCGGCTAGGCAACGGGCGTTGGGCGGTTTCCGCCCGGGGATTCAATGGGCGTTTCGCCAACAAGCTCCAGGTCCTCAAGGACGGGCGCAGCGTCTATTCCCCCTTGTTCTCCGGAGTGGCCTGGGAGGCCGAGGACATGGCGCTGGAGGACATCGAGCGCATCGAAATCATCCGCGGCCCGAATGCCGTCGCCTGGGGTTCCAATGCGGTCAATGGGACCATCAACATCATCACCCGCAAGGCGCGCGACACGCAGGGCGGTCTGATTGCCGTGGAGGCCGGCAGTGAGGACAGGGCGAACGTGACGGCCCGCTACGGCTTCGCTCTCGGGGACCGTGGCAGCATGCGCATCTATGGCAAGGGCGTCGATCGGCGTTCGGGCGACGCCCCCGGGGGCGGGCGAGCCCACGACGAAAGCGATTTCGGGATGGCCGGATTCCGGGCCGACTTTCTCGCGGAGCCCGGGCAGCGCGTCATGCTCAGCGGCGACGTCTATCGCCAGCACGGCGACGACGTGTATCAGTTCGCCGACCCCCAGCGGCCTCCGAGTTATGTCAATACCTTCTCATCCCGCCTCCACCTCCATGGCGCTCATCTCCAGGGACGTCTCGACGCCTTGCAGGACGATGGCTCGGAAATCTCCCTGCAGGCCTATTTCAACCAGACGGAAGTGAATGCGGAATCCGCTGCCCGGGAAAGGCGGCGCACGGTAGACCTCGACGCCCAGTATCGCTTCGCCCCCCTGGGTCGCCACGATTTGATCGTCGGCGTCAATCTGCGCCATTCCCGGGACCGCATCACCACATCGTCGCCCTATCTGAGTTTCCCCCAGGGTGAGCGCGATTTCCGCCTGGCCAGTCTTTTCTTCAATGACGAAATCACCCTGGTTCCCGATAAGTTCCGAGTGACCGTGGGGGCACGGCTCGAAAACAACAACTTCTCCGGAACCGCATTTCAGCCCACCGCCCGTTTTCTGTGGACGCCCGACGCGCAACAGACCGTGTGGGGGGCGCTGTCGGGCGCTACACGCACGCCGTCGCGGGCCGATATGGATGCCCGCATCGTGGTGGCGGTGGTGCCGCCCGGCCCCCAACCCTTTCCTATCCAGGCGATCTATCAGGGCGACGGCGGCGGCCGGGTCAAGGCGGAGCGCATGGAGGCGGCGGAACTGGGCTATCGCCGGCGCTTCAACCCGAATTACTCCTTCGATGCGACGGCCTTCGTCCATCGCTATCGCGACGGTATTTCCATGGTGACGGGCTCCCTCGACCTGAGCACCGTCTTCACCCAGGGTTACGCCCAGCAGTTCGTTACGACGGTGAATGGCCAGCATACGCGAATCCAGGGACTGGAGTTCGCCGCCTTCGCCCAGATCACGCCGACCTGGCGATTGCAGCCGAGTTATACCTGGCAATACGCCGTTGCCGAGGGGCTTGGAGACATCTCGTCGGAGGCGCTTGCCCAGCGGGACGAGGATCGGGTTCCCCGGCACCTGTTCTCCCTGCGTTCCCAGCACAATCTGGGCAATTCGCAGCAACTGGATTTCTGGTTCAAATACAAGAGCCGGATCGAGGCCTTCTCGATCCCAGGCCGGGCCAATCTGGATATCCGTTATGCCTGGAAGTTAGATCGCAACCTCGAACTCTCCGTGGTCGGTCAGAACCTCCTTCACGAGCGCGTTCTCGAATATGTCCCGGACTACCTGCCCTCTGCGTTGGTGAAGATTGCGCGCGGAGGCTACGTAAGACTGGAACATCGATTCTGAAGTCGGCATGAGCCAGCGCCGCCGATTTCTTCGCCGAGGCTTTCTTGCCCTCGCCGCCCTGTCGGGCGGGGCGGCTGTCCTCGGCCAGCAGGGCGGGTTCAGCGACCAGCAATTGCGAGCGGCCTTCGTCCTCAATTTCTTGCGCTATGTCGATTGGCCGGAGCGGTCATTCGCCAGCCAGGAGGCTCCCCTGATCCTCGGCGTCCTCGGGGGCGAGAGCCCGGCGAATCTGGCGGGAATCTCAGGCAAGATCGTCAAGGGACACCCGGTCGCCGTTCGGAGCGTTTATGGCATCGACGACGCCAAGGGTTGCCACGCCCTTTATTTCTCGGATCCGGACGTCCGCCGAATTGTGACCCTTCTACGGGGTTTGCAGAACCTACCGGTGCTCACGGTCAGCGACGCCGAAGGATTCATCGACATCGGCGGGATGATTGGCCTGGTCCCCGGCGACAACCGTCTGCAGTTCGAGGTGAACCTGAGCGGACTCTCCCAGGCGCAACTCAAGGCCAGTTCTCAGCTTCTGCGCTTGGCCCGCAATGTGATCGATACGCGTGCGCGATGAGGCCAAGACGATGAATCCCCTCCCGTCATCCGGCAAGAGCACCCTGGGGGCGCAATTACAGACCATCGTCGCCATCACCACCGGTTTTGGCCTGGCCTTGGTCCTGCTTTACTTTTCCATCAGCAGTACCGTCCGTGACCAGAAGGCCCAGGTCCGGCAATTCGAGGGCATGGCTGAAGTCATCGTCCGCAACAGCAGCGCGGCCATTCGTTTCGACGATGCCGAGGCGGCGGCGAGCATCCTCGCCGCCCTCGACCGGCGCGGCGAAGTCCAGGGGGCCTGGATCGTCCGCAACAATGGAAGCGTGCTCGCCAGCTACCCCCAGAATGCGAACCTGCACGCTGCGGCCGAGTTGCCGGAATTGTCCCGCGGTCAATTGCCTATCGGTACGCTTGCCGTTGCGGTCCGGTTGCGGCGGCCCATAGACCATGAGGGCGAACGCCTGGGCAGCTTGGTGCTAGCCGTCGACCTGCACGACATGTGGCGCTATACGCTCGAGAGCCTGCTCCTCGGAATCGTGGCCACGCTTGCGATCTTCGCCTTCGCTTTGCGCCTCGCCAAACGTCTGCAAAGGCGAATCAGCGAGCCTATCGTCGACCTGGTCGAAGCGACGCGCAGCATAGGCGAGGGGGGGCGTACCGGCGTACGGGTGCGCGAGAACCGGGACGTCGCCGAACTGAACGTCCTGGTGCGGGGGTTCAATCGGATGCTCGACGATCTCCAGGCGCGCGATCTGGAATTGCAGCGGCATCGGGCCGACCTCGAGGCGCAGGTGGACGCGCGGACCGCGGAGTTGCGCGTGGCCAAGGAACAGGCCGAGGAAGCCAATCTGGCGAAGTCGCAATTCCTGGCCAACATGAGCCACGAAATTCGGACGCCCATGAACGGGATCATAGGCATGACCGAAATTCTGTTCGACACGCCCCTCGACCAACAGCAACAGCGTTTCGCCGAGGCCATCAGCAGTTCCGCCAAAACCCTGCTTCACCTGATCAACGACATCCTCGATTTCTCCAAAATCGAGGCCGGCAAGTTAATGGTCGAAGACACCGTCTATCCCGTCCGGACTTTGATCGAGGATGTCACCCGCATTCACGCCGGGCCGGCTCAGGACAAGGGGCTGGCTATCGATAGCCACGTGGCCGAAGGGATTGCCGAGACTCTGATGGGCGATCCGTTCCGGTTGAAGCAGGTGATCGGCAACCTCATCAGCAATGCGGTGAAATTCACCGCGACGGGCCAAATCGAGATTCTGGTGACCGACGACCCCCGGGATGCGCCCGACGCCTGTCTGCTAGGCCCCGGCGAAATGGCCATCCTCGTCCGCGACACCGGGACCGGGATTCCCGCGGCCGCGCAGGGCGAAATCTTTTCAGCCTTTTCCCAGGCCGATGCGTCGACGACGCGCCGCTTCGGGGGCACCGGCCTGGGACTGGCCATCGTCCGGCAACTGACCGAACTGATGGGGGGAAGAACCGGTTTTGTCAGTACGCCGGGGAGCGGATCGACCTTCTGGATCGTTCTTCCAATCCGACCGGCTCGGCAAGCAGGCAGCGAACGCGAGAGCCTGGAGCCCATCCTTCGCGATCATAGCGCGCTGGTGATCTATCCTGGAGCAGTTGGCCTGCACCACCTGACCTCCAGTCTGACTGCCCTGGGCTGCCGTGTCACGGGCTCCGGGGCGGTTCCGTCCGATCTGACCGAATTTGACCTGGTGATCGCCGACGACTCGGTGGGGCGGCTCCCAGAAAGGGCAGACAGCAAGCAATTCCGCATTCGGCTGGTGCCCCTCAAGTGGACCGGCGATGCGAGTTCCTCCGGAGTGGCTGTGGACGAACTGGCACTTCCAAAACCGGTGGTGATGGCCGACCTGCTCGCCCTCTTGCGCGGGCGCCAGCCCGGGCCGCCCAGCCCTCAGCCGGAAACTCGCGTCGCCGGGCTTGCAGTGCTGGTGGTCGAGGACAATCCTGTGAACACCCTGCTGATCACCACCATGCTCAAGCGATTCGATTGCAGCATCACCACGACGGTCAATGGTCGTGAGGCCCTTGTCGCGGTGCAAAGTGGCCAGCGTTTCGACCTGGTTTTCATGGACTGTCAGATGCCGGTCATGGACGGCTATGAAGCGACCCGGGCCATACGCCAGTGGGAGGCTGAGAGCCCGGCCTTGGCCAGACTACCGATAGTCGCCCTGACCGCCAATGCCATGGCCGGCGATCGGGAGCGCTGTCTTGCGGCGGGAATGACCGACTACATCGCCAAGCCTTTCAGCCGGGCGCAAATCGAGGGCATGCTGTCACGCCATGCCGGAGCGACTTCCGCCCAGGCCGGTCGGACTACGTCCGCGCCGCCGCCGGTGGTCGAGCAAGAGGCGAGCTTTGATCCGGCAGTCCTACGCAACTATCTCGGCGAAAGCGACGATTCGTTGGCGAGGCGGATTCTCGGCATGTATTTCGCCGAATCGGCTCGCTTGCTGGACGAATTGGCCCAGGCCGAGGCCGCGAAAGACCTGGTCCGTTGCCAGCGCTTGGCGCATACCCTCAAGTCGTCCAGCGCTTCCGTCGGAGCCCTCTCCTTGTCAGCTACCGCCCGGGCGGTGGAAAATGCGCTGAAAACAGGCCAGTGGCGACCCGATCCCCATCTTGTTCCGAGACTGCGGGATGGGTTGGACCGCTGCCGTGCCGGAGTCGAATCCCTGGCGCCGCAATGGCTGGACATTGGAGAGAAGCCGTGAATCCCGAAAATCAGCTGGCGAGTGGCCGCATCCTGCTGGTGGATGACGATGCAGTCCTCCGGGCCATGGCCGGCCAAACGATCCAGAGGGCGGGTTTCGAGCTCGCCGAAGTGGCTAGCGGTGAGGAGGCGATTGAGCGGGCGCCGGAGTTCCACCCCGATCTGGTCCTCCTCGACATCGTGATGCCGGGAATCGATGGATTCGAAGTGTGCCGTCGACTCCGGGCCGGCGACGTGGGCAAGAATCTGGCGATCATGATGCTCACCGGCCTCGATGATACGGAATCCATCGAGCGCGCCTATCAGTGCGGTGCAGACGACTTCATCACCAAGCCGATCAATT
Organism: Rhodocyclaceae bacterium; assembly: GCA_035345935.1. Taxonomy (GTDB): domain Bacteria; phylum Pseudomonadota; class Gammaproteobacteria; order Burkholderiales; family Rhodocyclaceae; genus SSSZ01. The sequence continues at coordinate 6,351 of DAORDK010000029.1, forward strand.
GGAATCTGCTGATTCACCGGGTCCGCTTCAATCTTCGGGCGGCAAGCGCGCGGGCGGCGCTGGCGGCCAGCCGAGGCAGCCTGGACAGCGCCCAACGGCTCGCCCGCATGGGCAGTTGGGAATGGTCTCCCCGTGACGGCAGGTTCAGTTTTTCGGAGCAGTTTGCCCTGCTCCTGCGACTGCCGCCAGACCAGTTACGCAATACCCACCCCGCTGCCCTCATCGAGCAGGTCGCTCCGGAGGATCGCGAGGCTCTGGAAACTGCCCGGGAGCGCGCTCTGACCCGGGGTGGCAGTTACCAGTTGCGTTACTGCTGCAGAGATGGGGAGGGGAATGTGCTGACCCTGGAGGAAACCGGCAGGGCGATCAGCAACGGCCGGGGACCGCGTCTGGAGGCGATCGTCCAGGACGTCAGCCAGGCCGTCGCGAACGAGGAGCGCATGCGCTTCCTTTCGTACCACGACATAACGACCGGCCTTCCGTCGCGTCAGTTTTTCCTGGAAGTCGCCAACCATACGCTGGAGCAGGCGCGGCGCACGTCCACCGGCTGCGCGCTGTTGTTCATCGACCTCGACCACTTCAAGGAAATCAACGTCCAGCTCGGAAGCGATGCCGGCGACGCCATGCTCAAAACGATCGCTTTCCGGATTGTCGAATGTGTTCGGTCGGCGACCTCGGCGGGGCTTGTCCATACGCCGGAAGGCATCGAGGTGGCCGCCCGGGCGGGGGGAGATCAGTTCCTCGTGCTGCTGTCCCGTTTGCGTCGTGAAACCGACGCTTCCCAACTGGCCGACCGCTTGCTCGACGCGATTCGTCAGCCGGTGCGTATCGGTCACGAGGACTCGATCATTACCGCATCGATCGGTTTGACCCTGTTCCCACGGGATGGCGGCGATATCGCAACTCTCCTGGAAAATGCCGAGCAGACCTGTCGTACTGCCCAGAAGCGCGGGCGGGACGTCCACGCCTTCTACAGCGAAGACGTTGGCCAGGTAGCCAGCGCGCGGCTGAGACTGGAAAACGAAATCCGGCGCGCCCTCTCCCAGAACGAATTTGTGCTTCATTACCAGCCCAAGGTGGACCTGGTCAGTGGGCGTCTGGCCGGTGCGGAGGCGCTGGTTCGCTGGCAGCACCCGGAACGGGGACTCTTGTATCCCGGGGATTTCATTCCCCTGGCCGAGGAAAGCGGCCTCATTCTCGCCCTCGGCCATCGCGTCCTCGCGCTCGCTTGCGACCAGATTGCGGCTTGGCGGGCCGGCGGCCTGCTCGCGGACGGTCAGACCATCGCCATCAATCTGTCAGCGCTCAGCTTTACGGAAGATGACCTCCTCGTCCGCCTGGTTGCCGCCACCCGTTCCCGGGGAATACCTCCGGGCAGTCTGGGCCTGGAGGTCACCGAGACGTCCCTCATGCATCAGACCGAAGTGGCGGTCGCCCGCTTGACTGCCTTGCGGGGAGCGGGATTCCTTCTCGCCCTCGACGATTTCGGGACGGGCTACTCGTCTCTCGGCTATTTGAAACGATTTCCGGTGGACCAGATCAAGATCGATCGCAGTTTCGTGGCGGACCTGGCGAACGACGTTCATGGGGAGGCCATCGTAGCGGCCATAGTCTCCCTCGCCTGCCGCCTGGGGCTCGAAGTCGTCGCCGAGGGGGTGGAGACCGCGGAGCAAATGGCTTGTCTCGTCGCTATGGGTTGCCGCTACGCCCAAGGCTATTATATTTCCCGTCCTGGTCCGGCCGAAGCCCTGGAACCCTGGCTGCGGCGACCTTTGCCCTAGGAAGTGGCCGAGCGCCACCCGCCGGCGCGGGAATCGCACTCCCCCGTCGAGGTCTCAGGGGTTTTGATTCCGGTCATTCTGCCGGTACACTGGCGCCCTCATAATTCAGCCCTGATTTTTCGCGGTTTTTTTGATGCTGGAAGCGGACAACCTGGAGTGCGTACGCGGCGACCGGCGCCTGTTCAAGGGTGTCGGCTTTCGGCTCGAAGCCGGCGAACTCCTTTTTTTGCAGGGCAAGAACGGCGCCGGCAAGACCAGTCTCCTGCGCATGCTCATCGGCCTGCTGCCGCCGGAATCCGGACAAATCCAGTGGAAGGGTCGGCCAATCCGGAGTTTGGCCGACGAATTCCGCGCCGACCTCTGCTACCTGGGCCACCTGAACGCTATAAAAGAGGAGCTCACCCCCCTGGAGAATCTGATGGCTGCCGCACGCCTCGCGGAAGAGGAACTGCCCGAGGACGATGCCCTCGATGCCCTCGAGCAGGTGGGGCTGGCCGGTCGCGAGGATCTGGCCTGCAAGTACCTTTCCCAGGGCCAGAAGCGGCGCGTTGCGCTGGCCAGACTGGTGAAGGAAAAGCGTCCCCTGTGGGTTCTCGACGAACCCTTCGTCGCCCTTGACCTTGCCGCCGTCGCCTGGCTCGCCGGCCTCATCGGCGCTCATCTGCAGCGGGGCGGGCTGGCGGTGATGACCACTCATCAGCTGGTGGACATCCCCGCAGGCGCAGTCAAGGAATTGCGGCTCTCCTGATGCTTTCCATCGTCGCCGCGGTGATAGCCCGCGATCTCCGTCTGGCCATGCGCCGTCAGGCCGACATCGTTTCGGCCCTCTTCTTTTTCATCATCGTGGTGAGCCTCTTTCCCTTGGGCGTCGGCCCCGAACCCGACCTGCTCAGAAAACTAGCTCCCGGCGTGCTGTGGGTGGCCGCCCTGTTGGCCACCATGCTGTCGCTCCCGCGCTTGTTCGCCGACGATCTTCGCGACGGCACCCTCGAACAGTTGGCGCTGGCACCTCACCCATTGGGCCTCGTCGTCTTGGGGAAAGTGATCGCTCACTGGCTGGTTTCCGGCCTCCCCCTTGCGGTTCTCGCCCCCATCCTGGGGCTGCAGTTCGATCTCTCCGCCGAGGGACTCCTGGTGCTGACCGGGTCGATTCTTTTGGGGACCCCGGCCCTTTCGGGAATAGGCGGAATCGGCGCGGCGTTAACCTTGGGACTGCGGGGCGGCGGCGTGCTGCTGTCGCTCCTCGTGCTGCCCCTGTATATTCCGGTTTTGATTTTCGGCGCCGGAGCCGTCGATGCGGCGGTGACCGGCCTGGGTGGTCAGGCTCACCTCTCGCTGCTGGCGGCGCTGACTTGTGCTGCCCTGGGTTTTGCCCCCTGGGCTGCCGCCGCCGCCTTGAAGATTGCCCTCGAATGAACGACCGCTTCAATCTCTACCGCTTCGCCGCTCCAGCCACCTTCTATCCCCTGGCGGGAACCCTGGTGCCTTATTTTGCTGCCGTCTCTGCTGTCTTCGGCATCGCCGGCCTGTGGCTGGGGTTGTTCGTTGCGCCCACAGATTTCCAGCAGGGTGAGGGCTATCGCATCATCTTCATCCATGTTCCGGCCTCCTGGATGTCCATGTTCATCTATCTGGTGATGGCCTTCTGGGCGGCCATCGGGCTCGCCTTCAATACCCGGCTCTCCGGCATGATGGCCCAGGCGCTCGCCCCTACCGGTGCCCTGATGGCCTTTCTCTCGCTATGGACCGGCGCCCTCTGGGGCAAACCCATGTGGGGGGCCTGGTGGGTGTGGGATGCCCGGCTCACTTCCGAGTTGATCCTGCTCTTCCTCTATATCGGCTACCTGGCCCTGGTCGCCGCCATCGACGATCCCCGCAGGGCAGACAAGGCCGGCGGTCTTCTGCTCCTGGTCGGCGTGGTCAACGTCCCCATCATCTATTTCTCGGTCAAATGGTGGAACACCCTGCACCAGGGGGCGTCGGTGAGCCTCACCAAGTCGCCGACCATGGCCTCCACCATGCTCTGGGGCATGCTCCTGATGGCGCTCTGTTTCTGGATGTATTCCATCGCCGTCGCGCTGATGCGGGTAAGAACCATCATGCTTGAGCGGGAACGCCAGACCGACTGGGTCAAGGCTCTGCTCGCCGCCGGAGAAAAGTGATCATGCACTGGAACAGTTTTGCCGATTTTCTCGCCATGGGCGGTTATGCCGGCTACGTCTGGGGCTCCTTTGGTGTCACCGCGCTGATCATGGTTGCCGAACCCTTCCTGGTCGCCCGTAGTCGAAGGAATACCCTCGCCCTTCTGAAACGCCAGTTGCGTGCCGAATCGCGCAACGCTTCCGGAAACAGTTCCGAATGAAAACCCGTCACAAACGCCTTGCCCTCATCGGCGGTGCCCTCGCCATCCTCGGCATCATCGCCGCCCTGGTGCTCAATGCCCTCAACAGCAACATCGCCCTCTATATCTCGCCCACCGACGTCGCCGCCGGCAAGGCGCCCAAGGACAAGGTCTTCCGCATCGGCGGCCTGGTCAGGGAAGGGAGCCTCAAGCGCCAAGCCGACGGTGTCACCGTGAGCTTCATCGTCACCGACACCGACAAGGACCTCACGGTCAACTACAAGGGCATCCTGCCGGATCTGTTCAAAGAAGGTAAGGGTGTGGTCGCCCAAGGCAAGCTGGTCGCCGACGGGGTCTTCGTCGCCCAAGAGGTGCTGGCCAAACACGACGAGAATTACATGCCGCCGGAGGCGGCCAAGGCGGTGGGCGACGCCCATGCCCGGGCCGCGGAGAAGAAAGCCGCCGAAGCAGCGGGCGGCACCGCAGCGGTCAAACCGTCCGCCAGTTACTAAACCCGAGGTTCTCTCCATGATCCCCGAAATCGGGCATTTCGCCCTCATCCTGGCCCTTGTCGTCGCCGCCATTCTCGGCACCCTGCCGCTCGTTGGCGCCCACAGGAATCGTCTCGCCTGGGTCGCCCTCGCTCGACCCGCGGCGATGGTTTTCGCCCTCCTCGTCACCTTTTCCTTCGCCTGCCTGACCCAGGCTTTCGTCACCAACGACTTCTCGGTCGTCTATGTGGCCCAGCACTCCAATTCCCTCCTGCCTATCCAATATCGGATCGCCGGTGTCTGGGGCGGCCACGAAGGCTCGCTCCTCCTGTGGATGCTGATGCTGTCCTGGTGGACTGCGGCCGTCGTGCTCTTCTCCAGGCAATTGCCGGAGACCATGGTGGCTCGCGTTCTCGGCACCCTGGGCCTGGTGGCCTTCGGCTTCCTGCTCTTCATCCTATTGACGTCCAATCCTTTCGAGCGCCTGCTGCCCGGCGCCGAGGAGGGCCGCGACCTCAACCCGCTGCTGCAGGATCCCGGCCTCGTCATCCATCCGCCGCTGCTCTACATGGGTTACGTGGGTTTTTCGGTGGCTTTCGCTTTTGCCATCGCCGCCCTGCTCTCCGGTCAACTCGACGCGGCCTGGGCCCGCTGGTCCCGTCCCTGGACCACCGCCGCCTGGATCTTCCTCACCCTGGGCATCGCCATGGGGTCCTGGTGGGCCTATTACGAATTGGGCTGGGGCGGCTGGTGGTTCTGGGATCCGGTGGAGAACGCCTCCTTCATGCCCTGGCTGGTGGGGACTGCCCTGGTCCATAGCTTGGCGGTGACCGAGAAGCGAGGCAGCTTCAAGAACTGGACCGTACTCCTGGCCATCTCGGCTTTTTCCCTTTCGCTCCTGGGCACCTTCCTCGTCCGCTCCGGCGTACTGACCTCGGTCCATGCCTTCGCCACCGACCCGGCCCGCGGCATCTTCATCCTGGTATTCCTCGCCACGGTGATCGGCTCCTCGCTGGCCCTGTTCGCCTGGAGAGCGCCCAAGGTCGGCCTGGGCGGGCGCTTCGGCCTGATTTCCCGGGAAGCCATGTTGCTCACCAACAATGTCCTGCTGGTGGTCGCCGCCGCTACCGTCCTCTTGGGCACGCTCTACCCGCTGCTCGTCGACGCCCTGCACCTGGGTAAGATTTCCGTCGGGCCACCTTACTTCAACGCCGTCTTCGTGCCGGTCATGGCGCCGGTACTCTTCCTCATGGGAGTCGGTCCCTTTGCCCGCTGGAAGGAAGCCTCGCTGTCCGAAATTGCGCGCACCGTGCGTTGGGCCTTCGTGGCCGCCCTTGGGGTGGCCATCGCCCTGCCCTTCGCCTACGGCAGCTGGACGCCCCTGGTCGGCTTGGGCCTCCTGCTGGCTGCCTGGATAGTGTTCACCGCTGGGATCAATTTCGTCGAGCGTGTCCAGGGCACCCGAGCCGGTCTGCCTTTCCTGACGGCTGCCTGTAGGCAGCCCCGCCATTTTTACGGGATGCATCTCGCTCACCTGGGGATCGCCGTCTTCGTGACCGGAGTGACTCTGGTCAGCGGCTTCCAGGACGAAAAGGACGTCAAGATGGAACCCGGAGATACGGTTACCGTGGCCGGGTACGCCTTCACCTTCAAGGGCGTCAAGGCCGTCGAGGGTCCGAACTACTCCGCCGCCCAGGGGGTGGTGGAGTTGTCGGTGGATGGCAAGTTCGTCCGCACGATGGCGCCGGAGAAACGCACTTACCGCTCGTCGGCCATGCCGATGACCGAGGCGGCCATCGATGCCGGCTTCCTGCGCGACGTCTATGTTTCCCTCGGCGAGCCCATAGAGCGGGACAAGCCCGAGGGCGCTTGGGCGGTACGCGTCTACTACAAACCCTTCGTCGACTGGATCTGGGGCGGTTGCGTTCTCATGGCCCTGGGGGGCCTCCTGGCGATGCTCGACCGTCGCTACCGGGTCAAGGCTCGGGTCGGGGCCAGCCTTCCCGCCGGAGCACAAAACGCATGAACAAATACCTCTGGATACTCGGCGGGTTCGTCGCCCTGGTGGTGCTGCTGGCCGTTGGCCTCGGCCTCAATCCCCGCGACGTGCCCTCGCCCCTGGTGGGCAAGCCGGCCCCCGCCTTTTCCCTCCCAGTCCTGGCCAAGCCGGACCAATCCTTCGGCCCCAAGGACATGGCGGGCAAGGTGTGGCTGCTGAACGTCTGGTCCTCCTGGTGCGTCTCCTGCCGTCAGGAGCATCCGGTGCTGGTCGAATTCTCCAAGCGCGCCAGCGTTCCCTTGGTCGGACTCAATTACAAGGAAGTACGGGGCGACGGCGAATTCGACATGAGCAAGATGACTCCAGAGGAAGAGAAGAAACTCAGCCTTGAGCGGGCCGGCCGCTGGCTCAGTCAGCACGGCGATCCATATGCCCTCTCGGTCCTCGACCTGGACGGGCGCGTCGGCATCGACTATGGCGTCTATGGCGTTCCCGAAACCTATGTCATCGACAAGGCAGGTCTGATCCGCATGAAGCACACCGGTCCCATCACACCGGAGGTCTTGAGCGGCACGATCCTGCCCCTGATCGGGGAATTGTCCAGATGAAGCGGCTGTTCCTCGCCTTCGTCCTGGTCTGCCTCGCCGCCGTAGCAGGCGCCAAGGATGCCGCGCCCCTGGCCGACGATCCGGTGGCGGAAAAACGCCTCATTGCGCTCTCCGAAGAATTGCGCTGCCTTGTCTGCCAGAATCAGAACATCGCCGATTCCCATGCGGAGTTGGCCCAGGACTTGCGGCGGGAAATCCGCGGCATGATCCAGGCCGGCAAGTCGGACAAGGAAATCATCGATTTCATGGTCGCCCGCTATGGCGATTTCGTCCTTTACCGGCCGCCGGTCAAGGCCACCACCCTCGTGCTCTGGGCCGGACCCCTGCTTCTCATGCTGGTCGGCCTGGTGGCGCTGGTGCGCTACCTGGGCCAGCGCAATCGCCGGGTCACCGACGATGCCCCGTTGACCGCCGACGAGGCTCGGCGCGCCGAAGCCCTCCTCAACGAAACCCGCAATCCATGACCCTTTTTGCCGTATTCGCGACGCTGCTCATCGTCGTCGTCGCCGCCTTTCTGCTGCCGCCACTCTGGTTTGGCCGGCGACCGGACGCCACCGCTGCCGGTCGGCGGGAGGCCAATCTGGCCATCTTTCGCGATCAACTGAGCGAACTCGAAAAGGAACGGACCGACGGCAGCCTGGCCGAAGCCGATTTTGAACAGGCCAGGCGGGAACTCCAGCACCGTCTGCTCCAGGAAGTGGATGGGACCGGAGATTCCATCGCCGGGCCTCGCAATTCCAGTCGGCGTACCGCGATCATCGTACTGCTGGCGGTTCCCGTCCTTGCGCTTCTGGGTTATCGCCTGCTCGGCACGCCTGCTGCCCTCGATCCGGAAGCCCGCGTTGCCCGACCCCAGGTGACGCAGGAGCAGATCCAGGCGATGGTGACCCGGTTGGCCGAGCGCCTCAAAGCCAATCCCGACGATCCCAAGGGTTGGGTGATGCTGGGTCGCTCCTACAAGGCCATGGGCCGCCTTGCCGAGGCCGCCGATGCCTTTGGCAAAGGAGAGAGCCTGATCCGCCAGGATGCCAGCCTAATGGCCGAGTACGCCGAGACCCTCGTCATGGCGGGAAAAACCGGTTTCACGGGCAAGCCCCGCGAACTGGTCGAGGCCGCTTTGAAACTCGATCCGGAGAATGGCCACGCCCTGCTCCTGGCAGGCGCCGCTGCCATGCAAGCGGGCAATCGGGCGGAAGCCCTGCGCCACTGGGAAAAGCTCCTGCCCATGGTCGAACCCGGCTCCGAGATGGAAGCCATGCTGCAGAGCGCCGTCGAGAAACTGCGCAAGCCGGCTCAATAGCCCTTCACGGTACGGGCGCCAAAATAGCGCGGGCCGAGATCACCTCGGCCCGTTTTCATGGGGTAAGCCGACAGGGGGCTACTTGCCGTCGAAGCGATAGCGCAGCCCGAGCCAGCCGGCTCGGGGGGCGCCGGGGGCCAGGAAGGTCTCCCGCCGCCAGTCGGCCGGATCGGCCTGGAAGGAGCCGCCGACGAAGGGGTTCTGGGCGAGCATGCCGCCGGTTTCATAGCGCTTGTCGAACAGGTTGTTGATCTTGGCAAAGAGTTGCCAGCCGCCACCCAGGTCGGCGTCGGCATTGAAGTTCACGACGGCGTAACCGGGAACCTTGCCCGAACCCTCGAAGGTCTCGCCGCCGGAATTCCCTGCCCGATGCTTGTTGTTTTCATTGCCGCGGACGTATTGACTGGAGAAGGCCTGCAGGTCTCCGCCCAGGCGGAGCCAATCAAGCGCCTTCCAAGACAGGCCGATTTTGAAGCTGTGGGCGGGGAGTCCGGGGATGCGGTCGCCCGGCGAGACGCGGATTTCGTCACTGCCGCAGCGCGAGTCATCCCCCGCCGTACTGTTGTTTTCCGCCAGTACGCAAGTTCCGGAGAGGAAGGTGGCCTGCAGATAGGTGTAGCTGGTATTCCACTCCAGTCGGTGCGCGGTGCCGGATGCGCCCAGCTCGATGCCCTGGCGCCGGGTCTGCCCGAAATTGGTGAAATAGCCGGCACTGGTGGAGGTGCCGACGAACAGAATATCGTCGCGATTGACCGTGCGGAAGACTCCGGCATTCCACTTGACGTCGCCGGCAAGTTTGCCGCGAACGCCTGCCTCCAGGGTGCGCGAGACCACCTGCTTGAGAAAGGGGTCGGCGGCCATGGCGTTGGGCAGGGAGCAGGGATTGAGCGGGTCGGCGCAGCCCAGTTCGATGGGTGTAGGGATCCGCGTTCCCTGGTTGAGGCCGAGGTAAACATTGAGTGCCGGGAGAATTTGCCAGGTCAGCCCCAGGGCGGGATTGAGCTTGCGGTAGGCGAAATCGGCGTCCAGGTTGGGGGGGAAGGGATTGAGTTCGTCTACGGTCTTGACCCGGCTGGTGTTGTAGCGCGCCGAGGCAGTCAGGTGCAATTCGGGCGTGATGGTGTAGGTGTCGGTGACGAACACGCTGCTGGTGCGGGTTGAACCGTGGACCTGATTTTCGAGTTCCTCATCGTCGGTTTCCGCGATGCCGCGGTTGGGGGTGACCATGCCAAGCGCGGTGGTCTGGCGGAATGCGACCCGCGCCTGGTCGTGGGAGGCTCCCAATGCCAGGCTATGGCGCTCACTGACCAGGTTCCACTGGAGCGTGGCGCCGGTGCCTCTCTGCTGCGTCCGGGTACGGTTGTCGGCGCCCGTTTCGGCCACAAGCGGGAAATTGTCGGCGTACTCGTCGTTGAGGTCGCCGTTGAGCGTGCGGGTCTTGCTGCGGCGCTGGTAGATCGCCCCGGACAGGTTGGTGCTGTCGCTCAACCACCAGCGGCCGGAAAGGGCTACCTGGGTGACGTCGTTGCGGGTGCGATCGGGGAAGGTGAACACTTGCCGCCACCGCTCCCGGAGCATGGATTCGGGGGTGACGCTGTTGCCGATCAAGTCGGAACGGGCATGAATCAGGCTGAGATCGGCATCGAGGTTCGCGCTGCGATGGGAAAGCTTGCCGAAAAACTGGTGGGCGTTCGATTTGGAATGATCGCGCCACCCGTCCTCGTCGAAAAGGTTGCCGGCGACGAACCACCCCAACTGGTCGGTGTGCCCGCCATAGGAGAGGTCCAGATTGCGGCGGCCGAAGCTGCCGCCGGAAGCTTCGATTTCGCCGCCGGCGTCGTCGAATCCGTTTTTGGTCCGTAGCGACAGGGCGCCGCCCAGCGTATTCAGGCCGAACAGGGGATTGGAGCCTGGAATGAGGTCGAGGGAGGAGAGTGCCGACTTGGGAATCATGTCCCAGTTGATGGTGTCCCCGAAGGGCTCGTTGGCCCGGATGCCATCGAGGTAAACGGACATCCCCTGGGGTGTCCCGAGCACGGGCGAGGCGACGAATCCCCGATAATTGAGGTCGATCTGATAGGGATTGCCCTGGTTCTCATTGACCGTCACGCTGGGCAGCTGGCGGGACAGGAATTCGGGAAGATTCTGGCTTTCCTTCTCCTTTATCTGCCGGGCGCGGGCCGACTGGACGTTGGCCGGGACCTGCTCCCGCGCCACGCCGAGGCTGGAGAGCGGCGTGGTGCCGATGACTTCGACGGTGGGCAACTGGACCGTCGCTTCGCCGGCCGCGTGGCCGGCGAAGGCTGCTCCGAGGGCGATGCAGAGGGCCTTGCGCTTCCTGGGGGTGTTCTTCATGCTCTTCAAGTCAGGGGAGGCGGCACCAAGGGGCCGCCGGGTTGGGGGGTCAGGGCTGATCGAGGCTGCCCAGAGCCTTGGGATAGGTCACCACGCCCCAAGGCAGGCCGGGACTGGGAATGCTGCGGGTCACTTCGAGCTTGTCGGCATCGATGACCAGAATCTCGTTGGACTTGCCACAGGCGATCAGAATCTCCTTGTCGTCAGGCGTGAAACTGAAGTGCCAGCAGCGCAGACCCACAGGAATGTCGGTAATCTTCTCGAGGCTGCGGGCGTCGTACACCTGGAGCGCATTGTCCCGGGAAGTGGCGACGAAGAGGCGTTGGCCAGAGCGGTCGAAGGCGACGCCGTAGGGCGTCTTGCCGGTGGTGATGGCTTTGATGGGCTTGAAATTGGCGTCGAGCATGAGCAGCTTGTCGCCGAATTCCAGGGTCACGGCGTAGGTTTTGCCATCCGGCGAGCGTTTGATGCCGCGCGGGCGGTTGCCGTATTCCTTGGTTGGCACGGTCTTCAGGAGGTGCCCATTCTTGAGGTCATAAACGGTAATGGTGTTGTCAGCCTCGTTGGTCACCGCCATCCGGCGACCGTCGGCAGAAAATTCGATGCCCTCGGTTTCGGGTCCGCTGACGATTTCCCGCAGGACTTTGCCCCGCTTGAGGTCCACGATGGCGATGCGGGCGGGAATGTCGTCATCGTCGTCTTCCGCGGCGGCGCTGCCGGGCTTGGGCGGGGGACCGCCCTTGGCGCCGGGTTCGTAGGAAACGAAGGCCCGATCGCCCAGGACCCGGACGAATTCGGGATTCTTGCCGATCTTGATCTGCCGCACGGGCTTGCCTGAGGCCAGATCGACCACGGTGAGGTCGCCGCCATCCTTGTTGGCGGTCGCGAGAAGCTTGCCGTCAGCGGTGACTCCGATGCCTCGTGGGCCATGGCCGCCCACATCCAGTGTCTGGACAATATTGCCGCTGGCGATATCGACGACGGCAACTCCGCCGTCCTGGTGCGTGACGTAGGCCCGCCCACGGTCCGCTGCAATGGCGGCGGAAGGCAGGAAGATGCCGAGGGCGGCGACGGTCAGCCAAAGGCGAGGGGAGCGAGTCATGAAGTCTCCAATAGGGCGCGGACGAGAGAGGAAGTGCTCGGAGCCGCCGGTGTGTTGAGTAAGTGCTCTGCCAGGATTTCGTATTGGCCCGAGGGGAATACCGCAACTCGCGGGGCTGATTCTCCGAAAGGCGCAAGTTTATCCTGTTCGGACCGAGAGCCTCTCAGCTCGAGTCGAATTGTGGCAACAACGGCCCGCTCCGTCTCGGGAAATCTGCCCGAGATAGCCGCAAAAAAGCGAGGGAAATCCACCGGATTCCCCTCGCTGCGGGATGGATCTCGGACATCCGCCTGTGCTGCGACAGGCGCCGGCCGGGAATCAGTTTTTCTTCTTGGCGGCTGGCTTGGCTTCTGCAACGTCGCCCTTGAAGTCGTTTCCGACCAGAGGTGGGGCATCCACCTGGGGCACGTGACACTGGACGCAGTTGTGGCGACGGGCCGACGCCTCGTCCAACTTTTTGCCATCCCGGTCGAGGAAGTGGCTTTGGCCGACTTTGGGAGCCTTCTTCTTCTTATACACATCGGCACCATGGCAGGAAAGGCACTGATTTTCTTCCAGGCTGATCTCGTCGAAATTCTCCACCGCATGAGGAATCACCGGTGGCTGATCCTTGAAGGTGCGGGCTACCTTCTGCTGCCCACCCGGTTTGCCGCCTAGGTAGTTCTTGGCGTCCGGGGCCTGGTCGGGGGCCGCAACGTCGGCACCGCGCATGGCCTTGAGGGCCTCATCGGCGAACGCCTGCGGAGCGAGTGTCCAGCAGGCGGCGCTCGCCAGGATGGCAAAAGTCGTCTTCAATGTTAGTTTCATGATGGGCGCTCCTCCTTAAAAATTTTCAGGTCACTTGGCGGAAGTCGGCAAATCTGCGGAGGCCGCGGGCAATGCCGTTACCGGATGGGCGTAACGCGAGCCGAAGCGAAAAACGTCTTTGGAACAGACGTCGATACAGCGGCCGCAGTTGGTGCAATTAGGGGCCAGGATAACCGGGGTGCCGCCTCCTTTGAGGGCGGGCCGGATCACCTGGGGTTCGGGGCAAATTTCGAAGCAATCCATGCAGTCGTTGCACGCGCCGCGTTTGTGAGCGCTCACCCGCAGCGGGCTCCAGCGGGCCAGGAGACTGTAGAAGGCGCCTACCGGACATAGGTGCCCGCACCAGCCACGGCTCATGACGAAAAGGTCGAAAAGAAAGACGGCAAGGACGATAGTCCAGGCGGCGCCGAGGCCGAACACGAGTCCCCGGTGCAGCATGGAGACGGGATTGATCAGTTCCCAGAGGACAACGCCGGTCAGGGCGGAGCCGACCAGGGTCATGGCCAGCAGCCAATAACGGGTGTGCCGGGAGAGGTGGATGCTGCCCTTGAGGCCGAGGCGCTGCCGAAGCCAGGCGGCGGCGTCGGTGACCAGATTGACCGGGCAGACCCAACTGCAATAGACGCGACCACCGACCAGCAGATACAGTGCGACGACGATGGCGACGCCGATCAGCCCAAGCTTTTCCGGAACGTGCCCGGTGGCCAGGGATTGCAGGACGACGTAGGGGTCGGCCAGCGGTAGCGCGCCGAGAGTCAGGCTGAAGCTGAGATTGCCCTTGACGATCCACAGCCCGGCCAGGGGGCCGGCAAGGAAGAGCGCGAGGAGACCCAACTGGGTGAAGCGGCGCAGGATCAGCCACTTGTGGGCAGCCCACCAGCCCTTGGTGGCGATGGCTTCCGCACCAGTACGGCGGGGGACGGCCGGACTCATTTGCCACCTCCGAGTCCAGGGGGAGAGCTGGGCACCGGGCCGGCGACACTGCCCGGCATCCCGGGGGGTGCCGAAGGAACCGCGACGCCTCCGCTGGCCGGATCGTCATGATTGGGCAGGGTGACGCCCTCGGGAAGGCGGTCCGGCAGGTCCACCATGCTATTTTCGTCGATCAGGGCATGGCCGGCTTTCTGCTTTTCCTCCCAGCCCAGCCGGTAGTGCTCTCCCAAGGCGCCCTTGGCCAGTTTTGCAGGTAGCACGCGGATGGCGGCTTCCTGGAGGACGCAGGACTTTTCGCACTTGCCGCAGCCCGTACAGTGTTCCGAATGTACCGTGGGCAGGAACATGGTGTGGCGCCCGGTGCGGGTATTGGGCACCAGTTCCAGGGTGATCGCCTTGTCTATGACGGGGCACACCCGGTAGCAGACGTCGCAACGCAGCCCCAGGAAATTGAGGCAGGTTTCATGGTCGATGAGGACGGCAAGTCCCATCTTCGCCTTATTGATGTCGGTGAGTCCGTGGTTCAGGGCACCCGTGGGGCAAGCCTTGACACAAGGAATGTCCTCGCACATTTCGCACGGGCCCTGGCGAGCGGTGAAATAAGGCGTTCCCGTGGCAACCGGTGTTTCGGGCTTGGCTAGGCTGAGGATCTTGTAGGGGCAGTCACGGACGCACATTCCGCACCGGATGCACGCGCCGAGGAAGTCTTCCTCCGGCCCGGCGCCGGGGGGGCGCAGGGCGAGCGCCGGCAACGCCTTGGACTGCTTGGCGTAGAGCCCCAGCCCCAGACCGAGCATGCCCACGCCGCATGCCATCTTGGCGCTGTCGGCGAGAAATTGTCGGCGGGCGGCGGAAGAGGAAGGGGCCATGGTCGTCGGCCGGCGGGTGGGGCCAGGGCCCCACCCTTGCTCGGCACTCCCTGATTGCCTTATTCCGTTCTACGCTTGCCTCAGGCCTTGACCACCTTGCACGCGCACTTTTTGAAATCGGTCTCTTTCGAGATTGGGCAAGTGGCGTCCAGGGTCAGCTTGTTGACCAGGCGGCTTTCGTCGAAGAAGGGGATGAAGACCAGTCCCACTGGGGGTTTGTTGCGGCCCTTGGTCTCCACGCGCAGCTGGATTTCGCCACGGCGGGTCGCCACTTTGACGACATCGTTGCGGGCGAGCCCCCGTTTCTTGGCGTCTTCCGGATTCATGTAGACCACGGCGTCGGGTACCGCCTTGTAGAGTTCGGGAACGCGCCGCGTCATAGAGCCTGTGTGCCAGTGCTCCAGCACGCGGCCGGTGCACAGCCAGAGGTCGTAGTCGCTGTCCGGCATTTCTGCCGCCGGCTGATAGGGCAGGGCGAAAACCACTGCCTTCCCATCCGGATGACCGTAGAAGCGTACGCCTTCGCCCTTGGGCACGTAGGAATCGTAGCCTTCGCGGAAGCGCCACAGGGTTTCCTTGCCGTCTACCACTGGCCAGCGCAGACCCCGTGCCCTGTGATAGACCTCGAAGGGGGCCAGGTCGTGAGCCTTGCCGCGGCCAAAAGCGGCGTATTCCTCGAATAGACCCTTCTGCAGGTAATAGCCCACCGCTTGGGATTCGTCGTTCATGTAGCCCTTGATGCCGTGCTCGTTGGTCGTCTTCACGTCCTCCAGACCAAACTTGTTGACCTGGCCATTGGCGTAGAGGACATCGTAGAGGGTCTTTCCCTTGTATTCCGGCGCCTTGTCGAGGAGTTCGGCAGGCCAGACGTCTTCCATCTTGAAGCGCTTGGAAAATTCCACGTACTGCCAGAGATCGGACTTGCACTCGCCCGGTGCCTTCACCTGCTGGCGCCAGAACTGGCCCCGGCGCTCGGCGTTGCCGTAGGCGCCCTCTTTCTCCATCCACATGGCAGAAGGCAGGATGAGGTCGGCGGACATGGCGGACACCGTCGGATAGACGTCGGAATGGACCACGAAGGCCTTCGGGTTGCGCCAGCCGGGATAGACCTCCTCATTGACATTGGGCCCGGCCTGCATGTTGTTGGTGGTGGTAGACCAGAAGAAGCCCACCTTGCCGTCCTTCAAGGCCCGGGACTGGGCCACGGCGTGCAGCCCGATCCAGTCGGGAATGGTGCCGGCGGGGAGCTTCCAGAGCTTTTCGGAGACTTCCCGGTGCTTCGGGTTCATCACCACCATGTCGGCCGGCAGGCGGTGGGCGAAGGTGCCGACCTCGCGGGCGGTGCCGCAGGCCGAGGGCTGGCCGGTGAGGGAGAAGGGGCCGTTGCCGGGTTCGGAAATCTTGCCCACCAGGAGGTGGACGTTGTAGATCATATTGTTCACCCAGGTGCCCCGGGTGTGCTGGTTGAACCCCATGGTCCAGTAGGAGCAGACCTTGGTCTTGGGATCGGCATAGGCCTTGGCCAGGGCTTCCAGATTTTCCTTGGGAACGCCGGAGATCTCGTGGGCCTTGTCCAGGGTGTACTCGGAAACGAAGGCCTTGAATTCGTCGAAGGTCATCGGCGACGAGTTGTTCGGGTTGCCCTTGGGTTTGCCGTCCTCGCCGGGATAGCCGTTGTTCATGGCCACCTTTTCCAGCGGGTGGTTCGGCCGTAGGCCATAGCCGATGTCGGTGACGCCCTTGGCGAACTTGACGTGCTTGTCCACGAAGGCCTGGTTCACTGCACCGCTCTGGATGATGTGATTGCAGACGTAATTGAGGATGGCGAGGTCCGACTGGGGATTGAAGATCAGAGTATTGTCGGCGAGCTCGCAGGAGCGGTGGCCGAAGGTGGACAGGACGTGGATCTTGACGTGTTTGGCGGTGAGGCGACGGTCGGTGATGCGCGACCACAGGATGGGGTGCATCTCGGCCATGTTGGAGCCCCAGAGCACGAAGGCGTCGGCATGTTCCATGTCGTCGTAGCAGCCCATGGGTTCGTCGATGCCGAAGGTGCGCATGAAGCCGGCGACGGCGGAGGCCATGCAGTGGCGGGCATTGGGATCGATGTTGTTGGAACGGAAGCCGGCTTTGAACAGCTTGGCAGCGGCATAGCCTTCCCACACGGTCCATTGGCCGGAACCGAACATGGCAACGTTGCGCGGGCCGCCTTCCTTGAGAGCTGCCTTGCACTTCTCCTCCATGATGTCGAAGGCCTGTTGCCAGGAGACGGGTTTGAAGTCGCCGTTCTTGTCGAACTTGCCGTCCTTCATGCGCAGGAGCGGTTGGGTCAGCCTATCCTTGCCGTACATGATCTTGGAAAGGAAATAGCCCTTGATGCAGTTGAGGCCGCGATTCACCGGCGCGTCCGGGTCGCCCTGGGTGGCGACCACGCGGCCGTCCTTGACGCCCACCAGCACTCCGCAACCGGTGCCGCAGTAGCGGCAGACGCCCTTGTCCCAGCGCACGCCGTCGTTTTTGCCCTTCTGTTGGGCAAACGCCGTCGGGGCGCCGAAGCCGGCGACCGTGGCGGCCGCGGCGGCGGCTTGAGTCTTGATGAAGTCACGCCGGGTCAGTTTCATTTCGATCATCTCAGGCCTCCTCGTCTGGATTGTTTTCATAGCGGTGATACACCAGCGACGCAGACAGTACGTCCGGCAGCTGGCGTATCGTTTCGAACAGGGTGACGGTCGCCTCGTCGGATCCGGTTTCCAGCGTCACGATCAGCCGCCCATCTTCGGCGACGGCATGAATGTCGACGCCCTTCAGGGCTGAGAGCGCGGCTTGCAGCGCAGCGCCCCCCTCGGGCCTGGCGGCGACGATGAGGCTGGAAATGTGTGCGGGAGTGGGAGCAAGGGAAGCCATGGGCAACTCGTCGATGAGTGGTCCGGGCAATTTATCCCTGGGAGCGGTAGGGTGTTCTTAACTCAAGTCAAACCTGGAGAGCGTCAATCCTCCTTTTGGCTATTTGTTGATCCAGATCAAACCCAAGGGGCTAGCCCATTCGGGGAAGGACGCTTCGGGCGTTGGCGCTGCAAGCCACCGCCGCTTCTTGCAGGTCCATCCCGCGCAGCCGAGCGAATTCGGTCGCAATTCCGGTCAGTTCTTGCGGCGTGTTGCGGCCACGATCAAGCCAGGCCGGCGGGATGTCCGGGGCGTCGGTTTCGAGGACGATGGCGTCCAGGGGTAGGGTTGCCGCGAGAGTCCGGATGCGAGTCGATCCCGCGTAGGTCATCGAGCCGCCGAATCCCAGCTTGAATCCCAGCGCTAAAAAGGTCTCGGCCTGCTGGCGGCTTCCGTTGAAGGCGTGGGCGATGCCTCCGGGGACCTCGATGCGACGCAGATGTTTGAGGACATGATCGACGGCCCGGCGCACGTGCAGGATCACCGGCAGGGAGAATTCCCGCGCGAGTTTCAGTTGCTGAACGAAGAAGAATTCCTGGCGAGGCAGGTCTAGATCGGGCAAGTAGCAGTCCAGCCCGATTTCGCCCACCGCGACCGGATGCTCGGAGACCAGCCAATCCCGTAGTACGTCCAGGTCTTCCGGCGCTGCCTCGCGGACGTAGAGGGGATGCAGTCCATACGCGGGGTGGCAACCGGCATAAGCTCGGCAGCAGTCCCGCAGGCGAGCAAAATCGGCTGCGGAAACTCCCGGGACGACGATCTCGGCCACCCCGGCGCGGTTCGCCGCCGCGACCAAGTCCGAACGATCTTTGTCGAATTCGCGCGCGTCGAGGTGGCAGTGCGTGTCGATCAGCATCCGAGAAACGGGAATTCGGGTTCCGGGCGCCGGCCGCCGATCAGGTCGGCAAGGGCGGCAGCGGAACCGCAGGCCAGAGTCCAACCCAGGGTTCCGTGACCCGTATTGAACCATAGGTTGTCCAAGCTACTGCGGCCGACGAGGGGACGATTGGAGGGCGTTGCCGGACGCAGGCCGCACCAGAACCGAGGTTCTCCTGCAGCGCGCAAGTTCGGGAAGAGCTCCCGGGTTCGGTCCATCAGCGCCGTGCAGCGCACTGGGTCGAGGTCCAGGTTATAGCCGTTGAATTCTGCCGTTCCGGCAATGCGGAGACGTTCTCCCAGGCGCGAGAAGACAATCTTCCGCCCGTCGTCGGTGAGGCTGACGCGAGGAGCGCCGCTGTCCGGAGCCAGAGGCAAAGTCGCCGAGTAGCCCTTGGCAGGATAGACCGGCAATCGCATGCCCAGGGGACGAACGAGTCCGGCGCTATGGCTGCCGAGGGCGAGCACGTAGGCGTCGGCCGTCATCAGCGCGCCTTCTCCGTTTGTCTCCGCCACCACGCCGGCCAGGCGTTTGCCTGCGGGGGCCAGACGCCGGAGGGTCACGCCATAGCGGAAGTCGACCCCTGCGGCGGCGGCCCGCTCGGCGAGGGCGACGGTGAAGCGGTGCGCATCCCCCGACTCGTCGGAGGGCGTGTAGTCTCCTCCGACGATGAGTTGGCGGGCGCCTGCCAGGGCGGGTTCGATCTCCTGGCAACGCGCCCCGGTGACGGTCTCGCGATCCAGTCCGAGGGAGCGCATGAAGCGGGCCGCCGCCTTGGCCTGAGCGAATTCGCCGACGTCGGTATAGATGTGAAGGATGCCGCGCTGCAACTGGTCGTATTCGAGGCCGAGTTCCTGGCGCAGCTCCCCCAGGCAGCGCCGGCTGTAGAGCGCGAGGGCGACGATCGCCCGGACGTTTGCTTGCGTGCGACCCGGCAGGCAATTCGCCAGGAAACCGAGGCCCCAGCGGAAGAAGTCCGGGTCCAATCGCCAGCGGACCAGCAGCGGGGCGTCCTGGCGGCCGATCCAGGCCGCAATTCGCCCGAGCGCGTGCGGGTTGGCCCAGGGTTCCGCATGGGAGACGGAAATCTGGCCGCCGTTGGCAAAACTGGTTTCAAGGGCGGCGCCGGGCTGACGGTCGACGACGGTGACCTGGTGGCCGTCCCGGGCGAGATACCAGGCGCTCGCGGTGCCGACCACGCCGGCGCCGAGCACCAGGATCCGCATCAGTCGTCCAGCCTTGTGAGACTGGAGCGGTCCCTCATTCCTGGCCTCCACGGTCGCGGTAGATTCGACTCACTTCCGGGATGTGGCGCAACCCACGGAGCACCTGGGCGAGATGGGCCCGGTTGGCGACCTGGATGGTGAAGCCCAGGGAGGTGAATAAGCGTTCCGGGCTGGCATCCATGGACACATCCTCGATATTCGACCCGGCTTCGGCGATTGCCGCCGCCACCTGGGCCAGGACGCCGCGGGTGTTCTTGACCTCGACCCGGATGCGGACGTCGAACAGAGCTCCCTCCTCCGGTTCCCACTCGACGTCGATCCATTTCTGCGGCTCGCTCGAGCGGGAGATGCGGATGGTGGGACAGTCATGGGTATGGACGACCAGCCCGTGCCCCTTGCGTATGGAACCGATGATCGGATCGCCGGGGATCGGCTGGCAACATTTGGCCAATTGAATGGCCATGCCTTCGGTGCCCCGTATGGTGAGTGCGCCGCCGCCTTCGGCGGCCGGGGCGTCGTCACGTGCGAGCAGGCGGCGGGCGACCACGGAGGGCAGGCGCTTGCCCAGGCCGATGTCGGTGAAGACCTCATCGCGGGACTTGTTCCCGCTGTTTTTCAGCAGCTGCTCCCAGGCCGAATTGGGGACCATCGAAGCCACGACGCCCAGGGCCATCAGTTCCTGATTGAGAAGCCGCTCGCCCAGCGAGGCCGACTCCTCGTTCTGCATGGTGCGCAGGAAATGGCGAATCTTGCTGCGTGACCGGCCGGTCTTGATGTAGGTGAGCCAGGCGGGATTGGGACTGGCGTGCGGCGCCGTGATGATTTCCACCAGGTCGCCGTTCTTCAGTTCGGTGCGCAGCGGGGCCAGTTCATGGTTGATGCGGGCTGCGGTACAGTGATTACCCACATCGGTGTGGACGGCGTAGGCAAAATCGACCACGGTCGCCCCTCGCGGAAGCGCGAGAATCTTGCCCTTGGGCGTGAAGACATAGACCTCGTCGGGAAAGAGGTCGATCTTGACGTTCTCGAAGAATTCGGCGGAATCGCCGCTCTGCATCTCGAGCAGCGATTGCAGCCATTTGTGGGTCTTGATCTGGAGTTCGGCCCCGCTTTGCTCGGTGTCTTTGTAGAGCCAGTGGGCTGCGATCCCTTCCTGGGCGACATGGTGCATCGATTCGGTCCGGATCTGGACTTCGACGGGAGTGCCATAGGGGCCGATCAGGGTGGTATGCAGGGACTGGTATCCGTTGGCCTTGGGGATGGCGATATAGTCCTTGAATTTCCCGGGGACCGGCTTGTAGAGGGCATGAAGGGCACCGAGCGCCAAATAGCAGGCGGGAACGCTGCCCACCACGACCCGGAAGCCGTAGATGTCGAGCACTTGGGAAAAGGACAGCTGCTTTTCCTTCATCTTGCGATAGATGGAGTACAGCGTCTTTTCGCGGCCGAAAACGTCGGCTTCGATGGTCGCAGATTGGAGCTTGCCGCGGATACCATCGGTGATCTTGGCCAGCAATTCCCGGCGGTTCCCGCGGGCGGCCCGCACGGCCTTCGCGAGTACCTCAGCCCGGTGGGGATGGAGCAGACGGAAGCAGTTGTCCTGGAGCTCCCGGTAGAGCTTGTTCAGTCCCAGTCGCAGGGCGATGGGCGCATAGATTTCGAGGGTTTCCGAGGCGATCCGGCGCTGCTTGTCGGGGCGCACGGCGGCCATGGTGGCCAGGTTGTGCTGGCGGTCGGCGAGCTTGATCAGGACGACGCGCAAGTCCCGCGCCATGGCCATCAACATCTTGCGGAAATTTTCGGCCTGGGCCTCGTGATACGAGGCGAACTCCATCTTGTCCAGTTTGGAGAGGCCATCCACCAGTTCGGCGACCTCGCGGCCGAAGAGGTCGGTCAGTTCTCGTTTGGTGGCCCCGGTGTCTTCAAGGACATCATGGAGCAGGGCCGCCATGATTGCTTCGGTGTCCATTCGCCACTCGACCACCGCTCCGGCGACGGCCAAGGGGTGGGTGATGTAAGGCTCGCCGGAGAGGCGTTTTTGGTTCGCATGCGCCCGCGCCGAGTAGGCGTAAGCCTCCCGGATGCGGCGAACCTCCGCTGGGGAAAGATAAACGAGGCTATCGACGAAGGCCCGGAAATCCGGGTCTTCAACTGAGGGCGTAGGCAGCGGCGGAGCGGGATCCATCAGTCTGCACCGCCCTCATCCTCAAGCCTGACCGCGATTGAGGACTTCCAGGCCGACCTTGCCGAGGGAAATTTCCCGCAGGGCGATGACCGTCGGTTTGTCCTTTTCCGCATCCACCAGAGGGGTGGCACCGCTGGCGAGCTGGCGCGCGCGGTAGGTGGCGGCCAGGGTCATCTGGAAGCGGTTAGGGATTCTTTTCAGACAATCGTCGACGGTAATGCGGGCCATTTAGGTAAACCTCAAATCACAACAAGCGGTCAATCAGATCGGCGTGGCGTTGGCGCTGGATGACGAAACGCAGCCGGGAAGCGCGGACCACGAGGCGCAATTCCTCCGCCGCCCGCTGCAACTCATTGTTAATGATAACATAGTCGAACTCGCCCACATGCCGCATTTCGGCCTGGGCAGCGGCAAGGCGGCGGCCGATCACCTCGGCGCTGTCGGTTCCGCGCCCCCGCAGGCGACGTTCCAGTTCTTCCAGGGAGGGGGGCAGGATGAAGACTCCGACCGCGGTAGGAAACAATTCCCTTACCTGCTGGGCACCCTGCCAATCGATTTCCAGGAGGACGTCGTGGCCCGCCGCCAGTTCTTCCTCGATCCAAGTCTTGGACGTACCGTAGCAATTGCCGTGGACTTCGGCCCATTCGAGAAATTCGCCGCGGTCCACCATGGAATCGAAGGTTTTCCGATCGAGGAAGCGATATTCGCGGCCATCGACTTCACCGGGACGGGGCGGCCTCGTCGTGCAGGAAATTGACAGGCGGACCTCGCGCTCGGCGTCCAGCAGCAATCGGACCAGGGTGGTCTTTCCCGCCCCGGAGGGAGCCGCAACGACGTAAAGATTGCCGGCCATCCTCACTCCAGATTGGATCTAAATCAGTAGTAGCAGGCGCAAAGGCCCGCCGCTACTAGACGTTTAACAATCGACATTTGCGATAGGTACACGCATGGGTACACGGTTCTCATGGGCATGTCTGATTCATTGTGATCCGCAGATTCTATCTGACGACGCCATCCCGATGAACGAAAAACCCGGATCATGTCCGGGCCTTGATCGCAGCTATTGCCATTTTGCGAAACAATTTCAGCCGCCCAGATCATCAAGGGGGACGGCGGGACAGTTCTTTAACTGGAAGCCCCGCTTCGGTCTCTCGCAGAAAGCCAATGACTTACTCCTCGCTGAATCGCTTCTTCATGTCCAATCATCCTTGATCGTGGGACTGGACTCTAAAGTCACGCGCTACTCAATTCCGAGGGGGACGTCTCACCCCAGCCGACATAGCGCGCAAGCGCCTTTTGCGCGTCAGGCGTCGCGTTCCGGTCGTTCCGGTCCTGGGCTTCGAGTTCCTTTAGAACTCGAATGGCCGCGAGGTTGTTCCTGAATTTGGTTTTTGTCCCGCCGTCCCCGATGCCCAAGTCGGCGGTGATGGTGAAATCGGACTTCGGAATCAGTCCGGTGCCGGTGGCGGGCTTTCCTGTACTCCCAGGAGTTGCCGATACTCCATTGCCCCCATCCAGGCCAGTTCGCCCCCCGGTTCCGTCTTTTCCTGGACGATCAGTTCCTTCTCCTTCTGCTCTTGGAGTGCTGGAGACGCTTTCATGGGCACCGAATTCGACGGCATTGCCGTCATGATTTCCGACTATCGAGGAATCCTTCTCAGCTGCCGTTTCAGAATTCGGCTTGACCTTCTGAAGTTCGGCGCGCGATCCCCCGCCACTTTTAAGCGCGACCTTCTCTACATGCAAAATCACCTGCATGCGCCGATTGTCTATGACCGCGCCTTTGGTGCTTATCGTTTCGATCAAAACTTTCCATGTGGTGAAGAACCTCTTTCGCCATCGCAAGACCCGCTACCGGGGCCTGGCCAAGAACACCGCGCAACTCTTCTCGCTGTTCGGCTTTGCCAATCTGGTGCTTGCGCGGGGTTCGTTGCTCGGCACTGATACCCAAGGTGCGTCCTGAAAACAGGAAATGAGCAAAATGCCCCGCCAAACTCGTCTCCTGGCTGCAGAAATCAGCCATTTCCTTGGCGAGGCGGGAAATTCAAACACCGTCACGCTTGGCGGGCTGAATTGTTCAGCGTTTCCCTAAGTCTCCATGAATTTGTACCCGGCCACCGGGGGCTGGCTATTCCGCTTGTTTCCTGAGGAACGCCAGAATGTCGTGACGGCTGGATCCCGCACCGTTTTCCTCATCGGCATGCAACTGGTCGAGTACGGTGATCCATCGGGCGACCAGGTCGGCATCTCCCTGACGGTTTCCAATCAGCTTGGTCACTGCGGCCCGACACTTCGCTGTCAGTCGGTCCTGGCCCGCATGGGTGAGGATGGCCTGGTAAAAGGCGAGGACAATTGCTTCCTCCGTGACGCCCTCCTGGCCCAATTCATCCAGCAGGTTCTGCAGGTCGTCCGGCAGTGGAATGCCTATGAGTCTGGCGACGGAGGTCGGCAAGCCGCGGAATATTTTCCGGCCGGCGAGGGAATTGAGTTTCCTGATAAACGGGGAATACCGGCAAGCCCGTATATCGGCGAGCGTATCAACAGTGACATTGCGTTTCCTGATTACGGCTGGCACTTCGCCGCTCATGCTGAAATCACAGGAGGAGGCCATGTCGGATTGGGTCGAGTTCTGCCTGAAATCCTTGAAATCCGGACGGATGCAAGCGTCGACGCGATCGAAAGCCATATACCGAGCGCTGCTGGACCCTCCCCAGCCCGCCGGCAACATCTGGGGAATGGCCTGGAGTTGGGGCAGGGTTTCGGATTTCTCGGCGCCGGCCCGCTCGACCTTGATCAGGCAGTCGGTCTGATCCGTGATCAACTGGTATTTGATCGCCCAATCCTGCCTGTCGGTCTCGGGCAATTGGTTCAGACGTTTCCGGGCGGCCACCCGGACCATCGCATCGGCGAGGTCTTCCGGCTGGGCCATGGGAACGCTCAGGGTGGAGGAGGGCGAATCGGCGAACTGAAATTCGACCCGGATCGATCCGGCCAGCGGGGCAGGGAAGGCCGCCGCCACGGTATAGGCATCGCCCGCGAAGCAGCCCGTGGCCGGCCGGGTCTCCCAGAGGGGAACCATCGGCCAGGCAATCCCCAACCCCTCCATTTTCGGCTGGCGCATGCGGGTGAAGTGCCGGAAGATGCGTTCCGACATGTCCTCGTTGGGAGAGACCAGTTCGCAGGCGCCAGCAGTCTCGTCGGCGAGGCTGCGCACGGTTTGTTCGGCCACCGCCGAGCCGATGCCCACCGTGAAGATGCGCACGCCCCTGTTCTGAGCCTTGGCGATGATCCCCCCCAGGTTCCAGGCTTGTCCGTCGGTCAGGAGGAGGATATCCATGGGCCGCCCGGCATGGAAAGCGAGGGCCGTCTCCAGGGCCTGTTCCAGTTCAGTTCCACCCAGATCGCCCAATTGACCGACCCAGCGCCGGGCCAGGTCGAGGTTGTTGCGGTTGGCCGGTTGCAGCGCTTGGTCAAAGTGAAGGCAGCGGCTACCGAAGGCGACGATTCCGAATCGCGCCGCCGGATCGAGGCTGCCCAGGGAGAGGTGGAGCCCCTCCTTGGCCAATGCCAGACTGTCTCCCGCCATGGATCCAGAGCAGTCGATGACGAAGACGGTATCCCGGTCGTTTCGGGGATGATCGACGGCGGGCGGCAGCAGGGTCAGCATTGCCACATGGGTGTCGCGGGCAGAGGCGGCGACGCCGAGGGACTGGACCTCTTCGTTGCGGATCTCGAGGATGAAGTCGCGATCCAGGCATGCCCCGCTGGCCAGCGTGACCCGCAAGGAATCCGGACCGGGTTTGAAGGCTACCGGATGGCTCGGGCAGGAGACCGCGCTCAGGGCGAGGGTGCCCTGCACATGCAGGCAAAGCGCGAGGGGGTATTCCGGGGCGAGGCTGGTGAGCGGCCGCTGCCACGGCTGAATCCCGGTGGGCTCGCCATAGCGGGGGGCGATGGTGGTCGGCAGGCGGTAGCGGATCGCATTGCCGTTCCAGGCCAGGGTTTCGGCGTAGCTCAGCATGATTTCAACCGCCTCCCCGGGAAGGACGTTGCCCAAGGTCGCGTTGTACATCCCGGGCTGGATCTCCTGGAGCCGGAAAGCCGAATTGCCTTCGGCGATGGCTTCCTCGTAGTCCACTTCCGCCTGGCTTCTGGGGATGACCTCGCCGATGCAGTGCTTGTCCCTCATCTTCACTGCGAAGGAAAGCAGGGTCGCGCCGAGGGGTAGCGGGAAGGTGTAGGCGAGTTCCAGATTGTCCGGCGTGTCGTTGCGGTATTTCTGGGTGAGCCGGGTTTCCGCCAGCAGTCCGGCGATGCGGGTTATCACCTCGACCCCCTTGAGGGCGATCATTTCCTCCGAATCCTGCCTCATCAAGCCAAAGTCACTCATCATCTTGTCCTTTCCCAATATCGCGGTGGTGTTCTTTCCTGGATTCCTCATGGGCGGCCAGGACTTTTCTGAAGAAACTGCGCAACTGCTCCGGGCTCAGCCCGGCCTCACCGGCCTCGACGCTCAACTCGACGCCCGGGGCCACCTGCAGCCGGCTCCAGACTTCCACCGCGCCCGGCGCCTTGCGGCGGGGAGGGGGGAAATCGTCGTCTGTGCCATGCAGCAACTCCCGGATCCGCTCCAGCGCAAGTCCGGCGGCCTGCCACTTTTTCACGAAGAGAAGCTGCTCTACGTGCCGGGCCGCATAACGCGCCCCGCGGTTTTGTCCGTCGGGCCGGTCGACGAGGCCCATCTGGATGTAGTAGCGCACGGTCCGCGGTGGCAGGTCGACCAGCCCGCAGAGTTCCTCGAAGCCGTAGGAGGGTGAGTTGTCCATGGAAGGCGCCCGTTGTATTTGTCACTTTAATGTATCACAACAAGTGCACACTACAAGTGTCAAATAAATCGCCTGCATTGATTGTCCTGTCTCCAGCCGTTGGGGGCGATATTGACAGGTCCATGGCTCACCCGGTGAGCCCGGTAATCTCGGCGTGAAGAACAGGCAGGCGCGGTGATTCGGGAAACGCGAAGGCAAGCAGCGAGCACTGACAGCAATGCTGGCGCCATCCAGCGAGCGAGGATTTGCACGCAGTGCAGTGATCTTTTGTCGGCCTGGAGCTGATTACCGTTTAGTCTGACCATCGATGCCGCAGAGCTGACCAAGACTCAGTGACGGAAAGCTCTTGTCATCAGGTAGGCCGCTGCCACGACCCGTCCTTCATCATTCGGATCATCGGCAATTCAGATGACCCCTCCAGTGTGAAATCTGGCTGGGAAACTAGGTGATCAATCCGTCACTCCCGCAGGATTGATCGCGCCCCCGCCTGCTTCCTCAGTATCCGAATCTCCATACATCGCTCCAGTATCAGCACCGCCTTCTCCTCTGCAGACGCACACGGCGGTCAGTTTCAAGGGATTCCCTGAACAACCCATGATTTCTGCGCGCCCCGTCATAACCATGATGAA
>DAORDK010000030.1:0-33561 GCA_035345935.1 Rhodocyclaceae bacterium
TAGATGGTCACCGCTTGGCCGTCACGGTCGACGCTCACGGTGTCCTTGAGGAAGTCGTTGTCGGCCATGCCCGCAGGCAGCACCTCGGAAAGGGAGTCGCGCAGATCTTTGGCTTCGGCGGCGGCGATGGCGGCACCGGTGGCACCTGAGGCCCAGGCCAGGGCACCGCTGGCGAGGAGGGCGAAGACGCCGAGCAGGGCCGGCTGGTAGCCGATCTTTTCGCGGATGGCTTCGAGGTCCAACATTTCAGGCTCCCTTCGTTTGCGGCACATCCAGGGCCTTGCCCTTGCGGTCGCGACCGAGGATGCGCGGTTTGGCGAAACGATCGATCACCGGTGTCAGGGCGTTCATGAGCAGGATGGCGAAGGCCATGCCCTCCGGATAGCCGCCAAAGGTACGTATGACCCAAGTGAGGAGCCCGATGCCCAGCCCGAAGACGATCTGGCCGGCGCCGGTGTTGGGCGAGGTGACGTAGTCGGTGGCGATGAAGAAGGCCCCTAGCACCGCCGCCCCGGAAAGCAGGTGGGTCTCGACGGAGAGGTAGTGGGCTGGATCGACGGCGTGGCCGATGGCGGACGGGATGGCCAAGCCAGCCAGCACCGCCGCCGGAGCATGCCAGGTGATGATGCGGCAGAGCAGCAGGTAGACGCCGCCGGCCAGGACGAGAAGCGAGGCCGATTCGCCGAAACTGCCGGAGCGGGCACCGATCCACGATAGTGCCGGCGCGTGCTCGCCCCCGAGGGAGTGGATGAGGTCGATGCCCCGGGACATCTCGGTCTTGGTGAAGCCCAGCAGCGATGCGCTGGCGATGGCGTCCGGCTGGGGCAAGCTGCCCAGGAAGATGCGCAGGCCGTCGACGAAATCCGGCGCCGCCAGATGAGTCATCGGCAGGGGTGTCACCCACTGGGTCAGGGGCACGGGAAAGGAGACCAGCAAGGCCACCCGCGCCACCATCGCGGGGTTGAAGACGTTCTGGCCGATGCCGCCGAAGACCTGCTTGCCGATCACGATGGCGATGAAGCCACCCACTACGGCCACCCACCAGGGCGCCCAAGGCGGCAGGGTCATGGCCAGCAGCCAGCCGGTGAGGAGGGCCGAGCCGTCGTGCAGGGTGGCCTTGATGCGGCCGCTACCCATGCACTTCAGGGAGAGGGCTTCGAAACCCAGGCAGGCGAGGATGGTCAGCAGCCAGAGGAAGAAGGCGGGCCAGCCGAAGAGCCAGAAACCGTAGAGGGTGGCCGGCACCAGGGCAAGCTGCACCCGGAACATGGTGCGGGTGACGGAATTGCCCCCGTGGGCGTGGGGCGAGGCGACGGGCTGGGCAGTGAACGGGGCGGTATTCATGCGGAAGCTCCCTGGGTCTCGGCAGTGGCGGCAGTTGCCTTGGCAGCGGCCTCCCGTTCCGCCTTGCGCCTGGCGGCGGCCTCGGCCTTTTCGCGGGCCTCCCGCTCAAGGCGCTCCTGGCGTTGCTGGGCCAGCTTCTTGGTCGCCTCCGTGCGCAGCTTGGCGCGGTCCTGGGCGGCTAGTTCGCCCTTGGCATGGACGAAGTACTGCACCAGGGGAATGCGTGAGGGGCAGACGTAGGCACAGCAGCCGCAGGCGATGCAGTCCTTGAGGCCGAGATCGATGGCTTCGTCGAAGGCTTCGCTACGGATGCGGGCGCTCATTTCCAGAGGCAGGAGCCCCATGGGGCAGGCCTTGACGCAGCTGCCACAGCGGATACAGGGATTGGGCTCCTGTTCGGCCACCTCGCCGGCGTCCAGGGCCAGGATACCGCTGGTTCCCTTGACGACGGGGACCCGCCAGTGGGGAATCTGCATGCCCATCATGGGGCCGCCCATGACCCGGCGGGCAAGGCCAAGACCCTCGCCCTTCAGGCCGCCGGCGTAGGCGATGACCTCCTCGGCCAAGGTGCCGACGCGCACCTCGATGTTCCCCGGGGCGCTGGCGCAGGCGCCGTTGACCGTCACAAGACGGGAAATGAGGGGCTTGCCTTCACGTACCGCAACGCGCACGGCGAGGGCGGTGCCGACGTTATGGACGACGACGCCGATGTCAGCCGGGCGGCCGTCGGCGGGGACTTCGATGCCAGTGAGCACCTGGATGAGCTGCTTTTCCGACCCCATGGGGTAGCGGGCGGGCACCGGCCGCACCTGGACCTGGGGGAAATCGGCAGTGGCTGCCGCCATGGTGGCGATGGCCTCGGGCTTGTTGTCCTCGATGCCGACCAAGGCGATCTGGGCGCCGGTGGCGTGGAGCATGATGCGGATGCCGTCGACGATGCCGGCCGCGGCGTCGCGCATCAGGCGATCGTCACAGGACAGGTAGGGTTCGCACTCGCCGCCGTTGATCACCAGGGTGGTGACCTGGGCGCGGGAGGCGCCGATGAGCTTCACCGCGGAAGGGAAGGCCGCGCCTCCCAGGCCGACGACCCCCGCCGCCGCCACCCGCTTGCCGATCTCCGCCGGTTCGAGGGCGAAGGGATCGTTGCAGCCCCGCAGTTCGCACCATTCATCCGCACCGTCGGATTCCAGGATGATGGCCGGCAGGGTGAGGCCGGAGGGATGAGGGGCGGTGACTTCCGTCACGGCGACGATGGTTCCCGAGGTGGGCGCATGGATCGGTGCGGACACCATGCCCTGGGCCTCGGCGATGATTTCGCCCTTCTTCACCTTCTGGCCCACCAGGACCACCGGTCGCGCGGGGCCGCCCAGATGCTGCTGCAGGGGCAGGTACAGCTTCGTCGGCACCGGCATGATGCGCACCGGCGCATCGGCGGCGGGCCGCTTGTGGTCGTCCGGATGCACTCCCCAGCCGTCACTGAGAAAGTGCTTGAAGAGGTTCATGAATCCCATGATTTTCCGTCCTCAGGCGGCGAGGGGTTTGGGCATCACCCAGTGCTGCAGGGTGACGGGCACCGGGCGCATGACCAGGGCCTCGGTGGGGCACTTCTCGACGCAGCTCGAACAACCGGTGCAGGCCTCGCGAAAGACGTTGTGGATCTGCTTGGCGGCCCCGAGGATGGCGTCGGTGGGGCAGACCTTGCTGCAGCGGCAGCAGCCGATGCAGAGCTCCTCGGCGACGACGGCGATCTTCGGGCCGTCGTCGGCCATGGCCGAGAGATCGACAGTGATGCCCAGCTTGGCGGCAATGGCGGCGGCCAGGGCCTTGCCCCCCGGTGGGCAGCAGGTAGGCGCCGCGGAACCATCGGCAATTGCGGTCGCGGCGCCCGAGCAACCGGGGAAGCCGCATTGCCCGCAGTTGGAGCCGGGCATCATGGCGGTCAGTTCGTCCACTAAGGGATTACCCTCGACAGCGAGGAACTTGTTGGCGACACCGAGGACCATGCCCAAGGCGGCGCCGAGGACAGTGAGGCTGAGGATGGCGGCGATCATCATTTTCTCCCTACACGTTGAGGCCCGAGAAACCCATAAAGGCCAGGGCCAGGAGGCTGATGGTGACAAAAGCGATGGGAGCGCCGTCGAAGGCGGCGGGCACGCGGGACAGGGCGACCCGCTCGCGCAGGCCGGCGAAGATGAGGAGCACGAGGGTGAAGCCGAGGGCTGAACCGAAGCCGTAGAGCAGGCTCTTGAACAGGCTGAACTTCTGTTCGACGTTGAGCAGCGCCACGCCGAGCACGGCACAGTTGGTGGTGATAAGGGGCAGATAGATCCCCAGGGACTGATAGAGCCCGGGGCTGGCCTTCTTGATGAACATCTCGGTGAATTGCACCACCGCGGCGATCACCAGGATAAAGGTGAGGATGCGCAGATACCCCAGGCCCAGGGGCGCCAGCAGCCAGTTTTCCAGCATCCAGGAGGCGCCCGCCGCCAGGGTGATGACGAAGGTAGTGGCCAATCCCATGCCGAAGGCGCTGTCCACACTCTTGGACACACCCATGGTCGGACACAGGCCCAGGAACTTGATCAGTACCACATTGTTGACCAGGGCGGTCGAGAGAAGCAGGAGGACAAATTCGCTCATGTTCGGTCCGTAAGACGTTTCAACACGAATAAGGCACATCCCGTGCCAATTCGGCGCCTCGGCCGGAAAGCGCCTTTTCGTGCGCATCTTGGCGGGGCGGCACCGTTTCGGTGCGGCCCCGCCACGACAATTTGTCGCATATGCGACAGCCAACCCTATCCACTTTAGGCGTAATCCCCCGGCCCACTGTCGAACCAGACGCATCGATGCATTGCGGCATGGATTCTGCTTGTCCCGATGCACCAGCGACCCAGGAGACCGTTCCATGCCACAGGCCAAACCCGTATCCGCCTCTGCACCGCAAATGGCCGACCTGCCCGCTGACGCCTACGTCAAGGCCGTCGCCCAGTCCGACTTGGCCATTTCGATCACCGACGCCAAGGCCAACATCCTCTTCGCCAATGCCGCCTTTTCCCGGGTCACCGGCTACAGCCGGGAGGAGATCGTCGGCTGCAACGAATCGATGCTCTCCGCGCGCACGACGCCTTCGGATCTCTACCGGTCGATGTGGAACGCCCTGGCTGAACAGAAACCCTGGTCCGGACGGCTCCTCAACCGTCGCAAGGGGGGCGAGATTTACCTGGCGGAACTGACCATCACCCCCTTGGTCGATGGACACGGGAAGACGACCCACTTCCTCGGCATGCACCGGGACGTGACCGAACTCAATCGCCTCGAACGCCTGGTCAGCAATCAGAAGAAGCTGATCGAGACGGTGGTGGACTCGGCTCCCATCGCCTTCGCCCTCCTCGACCCGGGCGGTCGCGTGATTCTTGACAACCAGGAATACAAGAAGCTGGTCACCGACCTGCGGGTCAAGGAACCCGCCCACGTCCTCCTCGATAGCCTCTGCCCTCTGTGGCGACAGCAATTGGACAAGGGCGCCGAGAGCTGTTCCTTCCACAACCGGGAGGCCCGCATCGACTGCCCCGGGGGCCGCGCCCGCTGGCTGGCGGTGACGGCGTCGCCGCTCGAAATCCAGAGCGACGTTGCCGACAGCTATTTCGCTGCCGGCGGCCCGGCGGGATTGCTCTTGGTGATTTCAGATGTCACCAGTCTGCGGGCAGAGCAGGAAAAAGCGCGCACCGCAGCCCTGCAGGCGGTCCTCGCCGAAGAGGAGCGCCGGGCGTCGATCCGCGAAGGGCTCTCGGCAGCCCTCTTCCGCCTCGAGGAACCCATGAACGTCATGGCCTCCGCGGTGGCCGTCCTCCAGCGCCGCGACCCGGCGTCGGCGCGAGTGCTTCAGGATGCCCTCGGCGCCAGCCGGGAGCATATGGAATCGCTGCGTCAGGTCATCCCGCACAGCCCGCCGGAAATGCAGGTCGGGGTCAATCTCAACGAAGTGCTGCGCGACGTGCTCGACATCAGCACGCCCCGCTTTCTCAACGCCGGCGTGGTGGTCGATTGGCACCCCGCCGCGGTCCTACCCAACGTCATCGGCCGCCCCTTGCAGCTGCGCATGCTGTTCAAGGTTCTGATCGAAAACGCCATCGAGGCGATGAATGTGAAAGGCTGGAATTGCCGCGAGCTGAGCGTCTCCAGCCAAGTCACCGGCGACTGCGTGCGGGTGGTGGTTTCCGACACCGGGCCGGGGATCCCGCCCGAGTGGCGCCTCCGGGCCTTCGAACCCTTCTTCACCGCCAAGAGCGGCAGCGGCCGCCATATCGGCACCGGCTTGTCCCGCGCACAGCAGGTGGTGGCGGACCACGGCGGCATCATCGACCTGGAAGACAGTCCCAGCGGCGGCTGTGCGGCGGTCGTCGAGTTCCGCGTCGACGGCGACCCGATCTAATCCATCCCCAGACCAGCATGGACGACACCCTCCACTTCCACGCCTCCGCAGCGGACTGCCCTCCCACGGGAGGTTACTGCCGAACCCACGAGCTCAACCTCCAGCTCCTGGCGGCGCTCTACGCGGTAAGCCGAGCGCTGTCCCGCAGTCTGGACTTCAACGAGACCTTGCGGGAAGTCCTCCGGGTCCTCCACGACGAAGCCGGTCTGACTCGCGGCCTGATCGGCGTGGTCGACCCGGAAAGCGGGAAACTGAATATCCGCACGATCTACAGCCCCGACCAGCCGATCGTCGACGACAGCCAGTACGGACCGGGCGAGGGCATCATCGGCCTGATCCTGGAAAAGCCGCGGACCATCAAGCTGGTGCGGGTGGCCGACGAACCCCGTTTCCTCAATCGCCAACCGGTCTATAGCGCGGAACTGCCCTTCATCGCTGCACCGATCAAGGTCGGTGGCAGCCTGCAAGGCGTCCTCGCCGTCCAGCCCGAAGCCGAAGAGGACGGCCTGATCGAAGAGCGGGCGCAATTCGTCGAAATGGTCGCCAACCTGATCGGCCAGAATCTGCGAATATCCCTGGAAGTCGAGCAGGAGAAATCCAGCCTGGTCGAGGAACGCGACCTGCTTCGCCGGGCGGTGCGCCACCAGTTCGGCTTTGACAGCATGGTGGGACGCTCCGCCGTCATGCGCCGCGTGTTCGAACAAGCCCGCCTGGTGGCCAAATGGAACACCACCGTCCTCATCCGTGGCGAGACCGGCACCGGCAAGGAATTGATCGCCAACGCCATCCACTACAACTCGCCCCGGGCCCGCAATGCGCTGGTCAAGCTCAACTGTGCGGCACTGCCGGAAAACCTCCTCGAATCAGAGCTCTTCGGCCACGAGCGGGGAGCCTTCACCGGCGCCGTCGAGGCCCGCAAGGGCCGCTTCGAGCAAGCCCACGGCGGCACCCTTTTTCTCGACGAAATCGGCGAGGTTTCCTCCGCCTTTCAGGCCAAGCTCCTGCGGGTGCTCCAGGAGGGCGAATTCGAGCGGGTCGGGGGCAGCCGCACGGTCAAGGTGGACGTGCGCATCATCGCCGCCACCCACCGCGACCTGGAGACCGCCGTGGACATGGGGGACTTCCGCGAAGATCTCTTCTACCGCCTCAACGTCATGCCTCTTTTCCTGCCTCCGCTGCGCGAACGCATCGAGGACATTCCCGATATCGCTCGGCATCTGCTGAGCAAGATCGGCAACGACCAGAAGCGCAAGCTGGCCCTCAGCGACCTGGCCCAGCGCCGCCTGGCGGCCCACGACTGGCCCGGCAACGTACGCGAGCTGGAAAACTGCCTGGAGCGGGCCGCCGTGCTTTCCGAAGATGGCCGCATCGATGTCGATCTGATCCGTTTCGCCACCCCCCGCGAGCGGTCGGCCCCCCGACCGACCCGGGGGCCCGCTCCCGCGGTGACCGAAGCGCCGTACGCCGCCGACCCCGGCGACCCCGACCTCTCGGAGCGGGACCGCGTCATTGCCGCCCTGGAGCAGGCCGGCTGGGTGCAGGCCAAAGCCGCCCGAATTCTGGGGATGACGCCGCGCCAGATCGCCTACCGCATCCAGACCCTGAACATCGAAGTGAAGCAGTTTTGACCAATTGTCGGATATGCGACACAGCACAGACACTCCAACGCCTTGAATCGACAGGGTATCCGGCTGGCACCCAAATTGCGCTGTCGTCGATACCCCTCAAGGAGAATCGCCATGCCAAAACCGAAAAAACATGTTCTCGTCTGCGTCCAGGGCCGCCCCCAGGGACATCCTCGCGGCTCGTGCCAGGACAAGGGCTGCGGCCAAGTCTGGCAGGCCTTTTCCGACGAATTCACCACCCGCAATCTGTGGGCCTCGGGTTTCCAGCTCACCAATACCGGCTGCCTGGGGCCGTGCGACATCGGTCCCAGCGTGATCGTCTATCCCGAAGGCGTGATGTACGTGGGCATCAAGCCCACGGACGTCGCCACCCTTATCGATGAGCACCTTCTCCTGGACCGGCCGGTGGAGCGCCTGAAGGCCCCCGGCGACATCTGGAGCTGACATGAGATCCAGCGCGCCCCGATCCCCCTTCCGCCAGGAGGCCTGACATGGTCACAGTCCAATACGAAATCGGAGACCCGGTTTTTGCCGCCGAGGACATCCTCAACGACGGCGGCATGCCCGGCGTCGATGAACAAGAAGGCCTCATCGCTCCCGCCGGCTCCCGCGGTGTCGTGGTGCATTTCGGCCACTCGGAAATCGATCCCAGCAAAGAAATCTACCTGGTGCGCTTCGAGACCGGTCCCGAGGGCAGCCTCGGACTCCCGGTAGGCGTCCTGCCCGACGAGCTGACCCAGGAAGAGCCATTGCCCTAGCCCATCGCCATGGCCAGAATCGGCATCTTTTTCGGCACCGATACCGGCCGCACGCGGCTGGTGGCCAAGCAGATCGCCCGCAAATTGGGCGATGCCGCCGCTCCGCCGGTGAACATCGGTCGCACCACCCTCGCCGATTTCCTCGCCTACGACGCGCTCATTCTCGGCAGCCCAACCCTGGGCGACGGCATGTTGCCCGGCGAATCCTGCGGGCTTTCCCAGCCCAGTTGGGAGGAATTCCTGCCCCTGCTCGAAGGTTTCGACCTCTCCGGCAAGACCATTGCCCTCTTCGGGCTCGGCGACCAGAAGAAATATCCCCATGAATTCGTGGACGCCATCGGCGTCCTGCACGATGCGCTGGCCGCCCGCGGCGCGCGCCTGGTGGGCCGCTGGCCCTCCGCGGGCTACGAGTTCGAGGCCTCAAAGGCCCTGGACGGTGACCACTTCCTGGGCCTGCCGATCGACCAGCATCACCAAGCGGCCTTGACCGAAGGGCGCCTAGACGCCTGGCTCGCCGCCATTACCCCGGAGCTCCTGCCATGAACGCCAATCCCTGGGCATCCCCCAAGGACCGGGCCATCCGCCGCGTCCTGGTTTCCTTCGACGAGCGCCTGGCCGGCGCCTGCGATGTGGTTCCCGACAGTGGCGACCCGGCCATGGTCACCCTGCGCCATGCCGAACTCGAGCGCCTGCGTGCCCATGTCTTCCTCCACGGCCAGAAGCCCGGCACCTATGGCGTCTTTTTCGAGTACCCCCATCCCGTGCCCGGCATCCTGGAGAGCGAGGAGAATCTGTCGCTCCAGCGCCTCCTCTCCAGCCTTGCCTTGCATTTCGACGCCTGAGTGGTATATCTGCCGCCCATGCGACTTCGCCACTGCCTCGCCGCTCTCTGCATCCTGGCCGCAGGCATACTCCATGCCGAGGATATCCAGGTCGCCGTCGCCGCCAACTTCGCGGCCCCCATGCAGGTCATTGCCCGGAATTTCGAGGCCGAAACCGGGCATCGGCTGCACCTCGCCTTCGGCGCCACCGGCAAGTTCTACGCCCAGATCGCCAACGGCGCCCCCTTCGACGTGCTGCTCGCCGCCGACGACGAGACTCCGGCCCGTCTGGTGCGCGAGGGCCTCGCCCGCAGCGGCAGCCAGACGCCCTACGCGGTCGGGCGCCTGATCCTCTGGTCCCCGCGGCCGGACCGGGTCGATGGTAGCGGCGACATCCTGCGCCGGGGCGATTTCGCCCGTCTGGCCCTCGCCAATCCCAAGACCGCCCCCTATGGCGCGGCGGCCATCGAAGCCATGACCTCCCTAGGACTGCTGCCCGCCCTGCAGGGCAAATTCGTCCTGGGCGAGAACATCGCCCAGGCCTATCAATTCGTCGCCAGCGGCAACGCGGACCTGGGCTTCATCGCCCTCTCCCAGGTCTGGGCGAACGGCCAACTGACCCAGGGCTCGGGCTGGATCGTCCCCGCCGACCTGCACCAGCCGATCCGCCAAGACGCCGTCGTACTCACCCGGACGGCAGTCCCCGCCGCCGCCAGCGCCTTGCTCGCCTACCTGAAGGGCGACAGGGCTCGGGCAGTCATCAAGACTTACGGATACCAGTGAAAATCGCCATCGCCACCAAGGATTTCACCGCCGTCAGCGGCCACGCCGGCCAAGCCCGCCAATGGCTGCTCTACGACTTGACGGAACACCGTTCCGATCGCCTGTTGCCGGCCCCGCGACGTGTCGAACTCGCCAAGGACGAAGTCCTGCACCATTTCGAGGACGACCGGCGCCATCCCCTGGACGGCGTGGACATCGTGGTCGCCGCGAGCGCCGGCGACGGCTTTATCCGCCACATGAAAATGCGGGGGACCGAAGTCTTGCTGACCGGCGAAGAAGATCCGGCCATTGCCATCACCCGTATCCTGGCCGGCGAAGCCCTGCCCGACCCCCGCTTCGACATCACGACCACCCTCTGCAAGCTCCGGGACCTGTTCTCGCGGCATTAGCGGCTCAGCCACCGTCCTCCTGGCGATCCAGGTCTTGGTCCGATTGGGAGGCCGGGTCTTCCAGAGGTTCGAGGTGGGTCGTCACGTGGGACCCGGGAACCGCCTGCCGAATGGACTCCTCGATCCGCTCGAGCCAGTCGTGGCCCCGCTGTACCGTCCATTGCCCCGGAACGAGCACATGGACGCTGACGAATGCCCGACTCCCGGCCTGGCGGGTACGCAGGGCGTGGAATTCCAGACCCTGGCGACGGTAATCTTCGAGGACGGCGGCGATCTCGACGCGCCGTTCTTCGGGCAGCGCCGCATCCATCAGCCCGTCTGCAGAGCGCTGGAGGAGCCGCCACCCTGTCCCCAGAATATTGACCGCAACCGCCACGGCAATGAGGGGATCGAGCCATTGCCACCCGCTCGCCCCCGCCAGTCCGACCCCGACGATGACGCCGACCGAGGTCCAGACATCGGTCATGAGGTGGTGGGCGTCGGCCTCCAGAGTGATGGAATGGTGCTGCCTACCGACGGTCATCAGCACCCTGGCCGTCAGATAATTGATGACCGAAGCCACGGCGGAGAAGCCCAAGCCCAATCCCAGCGCTTCCAGGGGACGCGGATGGATCAGGCGATCCACCGCCGAATAGGAAATCGCCACGGCCGCCACGACGATCAGGAAACCCTCGAAGGCGCTGGAGAAGTACTCCGCCTTGCCATGGCCGAAGGCGTGATTGTCGTCTGCGGGCTGTTCGGCCAGGGTCAGCATTGCCAGAGCCATCAGGGCTCCCGCCAGATTGACCAGGGATTCGGCGGCGTCCGAGAGCAGTCCCACCGATCCGGTCAGCCACCAGGCGACGCCCTTCAGGGCAATGGTCGCCAACGCGGCAACGATGGACAGCAGGGCATAGCGCTTCAGCGACGGCCGTGCCATCTCACCGCTCCCCGCTTTCCCCGACACCGGGCAGTCGAACCTCCACCGTCAAGCCTCCCCCGGCCTCGGCCGGATTGTTGCGGAACGCCAGCTGGCCACCGTGCAACTCCACGATTCGACCGACGATGGACAATCCCAGACCGCTGCCCTCGCCACTATGCTGCGTCCCGGGACTGCGCCAAAAACGCTGGCCGAGCCTTGCGAGTTCGCTTGCGGGGACGCCAGGCCCGTTGTCGCGCACCGTGAGCACCACCGCTCTACCCGCACAGCCAATCGCGACGTCAACGGAACCTCCTTCAGCGCTGTAACGCGCGGCATTATCCACCAGATTGCGCAACAGCATTGCCAGCCACACCGGGTTTCCGCGTATCGGTACAGTTTCGACGGCATCGAGTTCGATCGCCACCTCGCGATCGAGGGCCGCGGGCGCCAGATCCGCGACAACTTCGCGTGCCACCGCGACGAAATCCGCCGTCGTGAAGTCCTCCGGCCGCACGTTTTCGACCCGGGCGAGGACCAGCATCTGCTCCACCGCATGAGCCATCCGGTCGCACCCGGCGATCAATTGATCGAGGGCATGGAGGCGGCTCGCGTCGTCCCCCGCGGCCCGGGCCACCTGAGCCTGGGCGCGCAGGCCGGCCAAAGGCGTCCGCAGCTCATGGGCCGCGTCGGCGGTAAAGCGCCGCTCCTTCTCGAAAGTGCTCGCCACACGCTCGAAAAGCGCATTGAGACGCTCGACCAGCGGCAACACCTCGGCAGGCAGACCCGCGTCGGGAAGCGCCGTGAGCTTGTCGGGCGATCGGGCCTCCACCGCACCGGCGAGGGCATCCAGTGGACGCATTCCCTGGCGCACGGCGAACCAGATCAATAAGGCCAGCAGAGGAAGCGCCACCAGCAAGGGGCGGAGCAGCCCTGCGGCCATTGCCCGGGTGATTTCATCGCGCGCCGACATGCGCTCCCCGACCTGGACCAGGACCTGGCGCCGCG
Organism: Rhodocyclaceae bacterium; assembly: GCA_035345935.1. Classification (GTDB taxonomy): domain Bacteria; phylum Pseudomonadota; class Gammaproteobacteria; order Burkholderiales; family Rhodocyclaceae; genus SSSZ01. Next base: position 12,059 of record DAORDK010000030.1, read on the forward strand.
CATTCCAGGCGGAATACACCCGCCAGCGCTCCCCTGCCGTCAGGCTGTCGGACAAACCCTCCTCCACCGGACTGAGCGGCACCGATGGAGCGTTCGCCGAGTGCAGGGTCAAGCGCCGGTCCGCCCACACCTGAAAAGCGACCCGGCGCCCGTAGCGATGCAACCCGGGTGCGTGGCTTTCCTCGAACATCTCTCCGGAATCGTCGTCGTGCTCAAGCTGCAGGTTCGTTTGAGCCACAAGCAGCGAGGCCGCCTGAACCAGGTGGGCATCGAAGAGTTCCGTGGCTTCCTTGCGGGCCTCGACCCAGGTCAGGGCCACGGCTCCCAGCCAGAGCAGCCCGACCAGCAGACTGGCGCGCAGGGCGACGCGGACCTTGAGCGAGGAGCGCCGTGCCATGGCTCAGAGCCTGTGAATTTTTCGGGCACACCCGAGCGGCGTGCTCAGGGGGGCACGATCAAGGCGCAAAGCACAGCCATAGCTCGGGCTATGGCGAGCCTTGGCAACGCCGAGCGGGCGCGGCTGGACATGACGAGCGTGGGCGAACGGAATTTTCACAGGCTCTCAGTCTTTGCGCACCAGGTAGCCCACGCCACGGATGGTGCGGATCAGGTCCTTGCCCAGCTTGCGGCGCAGGTGGTGGATATAGACCTCGACGGTATTGCTGCCGGTTTCGTCGTTCCAGCTGTAGAGCCGCTCTTCCAGCTGGCTGCGCGAAAGAACCCGGCCGGCATTGAGCAGAAGCGCGTGCAGCAAGGCGAACTCCTTTGCGGCCAGTTCGACGGATTGGCCGTCGACCGACACCGCATGGGAGGCCGGATCGAGACGGACTCCCGAGGCCTCGAGGACCGGGGTCGGCTGCCCCTCCGAACGCCGGATGAGCGCCCGCAGGCGGGCAGCGAGTTCGCCCATGTCGAAGGGTTTGAGGCAATAGTCGTCGGCACCGCTGTCGAGGCCGGCAATGCGATCCTCGACCGCATCCCGGGCAGTCAGGACGAGCACGGGCAGGCGACATCCCCGGGAACGCAACCCGCGCAGGACCGTCAAGCCGTCCCTGCGCGGCAGTCCCAGATCGAGGACGACGGCCTCGTAACGGGCTGCCAATTCGCCAGCCAGTGCCGCTTCCGCGGCGACCCCGTCGGTCACCCAATCCACGGCGAATCCCGACTGGGTCATGCCGGCCTGCAGGGCATCCCCCAGGAGCGGGTCATCCTCGACGATCAGCAGACGCATCTTCGCCCGGCCTCAATCGCGGTCGGCATGGTGGCGGGACTCGACCCGCGGGGTGCCACGATCGCCTTGAGCATCGGAGCTTCCCAGCATCCGGTCGGCGCCCCAGTAGCCCAGGACCGCCACCACGAGCAGAACGCCCACCCGGCCGCGCCGCTTGGCAATCCCCTGCTCTTGTGTCCCGACCTTCCTGCCAGTGATCATGGCCTTGGCCAGATTTTCGCGATGCAGCACGCTGCTCACCACCACTCCCAGAATATGGACCGCCACCACGGCCAGCATGGCGCCGGAAACTGCTTCATGCAGCTCTTCGAGCCATTCTCCACCGATTTCCTGGTAGGTGGCAAACCCGCTCACCACCGTCGCCAGCCCAAGACCGAGGAGGAGGAAGATCGCCAATGCCCCGGCGGGGTTGTGCCCGACATGGTGCTGCGGATTTCCGCTGACAAGGGATTTGAGATACTCCACCAGCCGGCCGGGCGAGAAGAGGAAGGAGGAGAATCGGGCATACCGGGTGCCGATCAGTCCCCAGACCAGGCGAAACCCGATCAAGGCGGCCAGGGTGTAGCCGAACATGACATGGACGTCCCGGAAACGCTCGGATTCCGAGCTCAGGTAGGCGCCGACGAAGGAGAGCGCCATCAGCCAATGAAATGCCCGCGTCGGCAGATCCCAGACGGGGACGGTTCGAATGTCGGCCTTTTCGCGGCACGGGGAGGCGGGAATGGCAGAAGCGCCAGGCAGGGTCGTGTTCATCAGAGTGCTCCTCAGGGATTGCGGGGAATGCGGATTTCGTTTTCGCGGTAGCTGCCCTCTGCAGCCTGGGTGTGGCAGGCACCGCAATTGGCGGGCGTCTTGACCGCCGGCGACCGCCAAAGCGCAGCGGTCAGACCGTCATGACCGTCCCGATGCTCGCGCCGGAATCCCGGAGTTTCCGTAATTCGCGGCGCGGTCCGGGACGCGTCCGGACGATCGGAGCGGGCGGCGTTGGACGCGAGATAGGTGCCGATTTGCCGCGCTTTGGCGGGATCCAGGCTGGCATCGCTCCCGAAATGCTTGTCCAGGCCGGTCATCAGGACATTCCAGGACCGCGCCGGGAGCATCTGCGGCGGGTAAGGCACATGGCAGCTTCCGCATTCGTCGCGGTAGTCCTTGTTGAGGACATAGCGCCGCCCCTCCTCAGCGAAGGCGGCGTCGGAAGCGAGTATCGGCAAGATCGTCAGCAACAGGTAGGTAATCGATTTCATGGTAGGTCTCCTCAGGGTTTAACCGCGATCAGGTAGGCCAGGACATCGCTCTTCTCCTGGGTACTGCAAGACCGTCCGAGCACATCGTTGCAATTGCGCTTGAACCACTTCTCCACCTTGTCCGCCCGGGTGAACCGCTGACCGTTGGCAGCCGGCGCCAAGGGATCGATGGGTTTTGCAGTCACTGCGTGCTTGCCCACCGCTGCGGGATTTTCGGTATGGCAGGTGGAGCAACTCCAGTCCTTGACCCCGACCCGCTGGAAGAACTGTCTGCCGCGCTGCGGAGATCCTTCGAAATTGGGATCGCTCTGCCGGACTTCAGCCTGGTAGCGACTCTGGAAGTCCGTGGCGGTTTCGGCCGAAGCGACGGGAGCCAGCGGCAGACCCGCCGCCAGAATCAAGAGAAAGAGGTTGTTCATGGCGTCCTCCGTGTGATCGATGACGGACGCTAGGCTAAGACCCTGAACTTAACGTGGCATTAAGTCCTTGCGAGAAAAGGCAGTCAGAGAAGTCACCCCTGGGAAGAGGGTCAGTTGCTCCCAATAACGCCTTCTGGCGTCGGCTGACCCGGCAACCGCCTTAAGATTCCGGCGGTGACCCTGGAAACCGCGGCCATGGTCGACGACAATGCCCCCCTCAGCCCTTCTTTGGGACAATCTGATCGGCATTCCTGCCCTACCGGAGTCCATGACTTCCAGATTGCTTCCCCAACACTTCCCGGGATCCGATCAACCATGGACATCGCAGCGCAAAGCCCTCTGGTCGCCGAGGCCGAAGATCCTTGCGCCCCAGCGGGCGATTTCGGCAACGGGTCCGTGTCTACGGAAGCACCCTAAGAGTCGTCACAAAACAACACCGACATGTATAGCGTAAAAATCTTCAACAGCATCCGCGATGTTCCCTCTGAACCCTGGAACGCTTTGGTCGCGGGACATTCCAGTACCTACTCCCATGAATTCTGGGAAGTTCTTGAAGACTCTGGACTCAATGATTTTCGCTACAACCATGCGCTGATCTACGACCAAAATTCCGTGCCTGTGGCCTTGGCGAGTTTCTATACCATCACAACGGATATTGCGATTTTCTCGACAGGATGGCTTAAAAAGGCCCTGAACGCGATAAGAAGCATCTTTCCCGGATTTTTGAAATTCAAAATGATCGAATGCGGAACGCCGATCACAATGAATAAACCAATCGTCGTCAAAGCGGGCTGTAACGAGGAAGAAATATTGGCATTTCTCGATACCACCCTATCCGATATTGCAAAGAAACAACGGGCCTTTGTCGTAGTCATCCGGGATTTTGAACCGCGAAATGCCTATCTTGAGCCCCATATAAGAAACCTGAACTACCATGTCGTGGCAAGCCTGCCCAACACCTTTATGGATATTACCTGGCAGACGCCGGACCAATATCTTTCGTCCCTGAAAAGCCATTATCGAAGAAAGATACTTATTCATCAAAAGTCAAACGAAGACCGCGGTATCCGCTACGAGCTCCGCGACGACTTTGGCGAACTCGCCGACAGCCTCTGCGATCAATGGCTAGTCGTCCATGAGAGTGCGAAGGAGTTCCAGCGCGAAAGACTAACGCCGGAGTTCTACCGGGAGTTCTCTGCGAAACTCGGATCCAAATCCAAGGCATTGCTCTTTTATCGCGACGACGAATTGGTAGGCCATGTCCTCCTGTTCGTGGACGGTGAAATACTCCGCTGGCTCTACGTTGGGCGAAAGGAGTCCGTCAAAGACAATCTCTATTTTTATATGTGCCACAAGATCGTCGAGACCGCGATCCTGTTGAGGGTGAAGCGCCTGGAACTTGGCCTGACGACTTACGAGCCAAAATTGAACCTGGGAGCCCAGACTCTGCCGGTCAATATTGCCATCAAAACAGCCCGCATTCCAAATATATTCACCGGTTATGTCTATTCGTTACTCAATCACACACCGGAAATAAGAAGTCGAAATATATTCAAGCATAGCGAAGGCGAGAAGGCCTCCTAGCGATAAGCCATCTCGAAAGACTGCCGCAGATATGTACAAGATCAGGGTATTTGATAGCCTAAGCAGGGTTCCGCTGACGGAATGGAATTCTCTTGCAAAGGCCCGCTGCTATACCTATACCCCAGAATACCTCGAGATGATCGAATCGTTGGATACCCACGACAATCACCGTCGATACGGAATGTTATTTGATGAAAACGAGCAACTCGTTGGATTGACGCATTTCAGTATAACAAGAACGGATATCGCGATCTTTGCGTCGGGCTGGTTAAGATCGGCGCTCAAGGGAATCCGACAACTATTCCCGAATTTCCTGAAAATCAGAATGCTGGAATGCGCCTTACCGATTTCTCTGACCAGCGATTCTGCCAACCGCGATGCAATTTGCCATCGAAAGGCAACCGAAACCCTCGCGAAGACCCTGGTTGAATTCGCGCGGGACAACGGAATTTTTTTGGTCATCATCGGGGCATTCGAGCCGCAGGACCGTCCCAGCGAGCCATGCCTGATCGATCTTGGTTATCAGTTCGTAGCCTGCCTGCCCGTAGCGACCCTGGACATTGCCTGGGACACCCCGACTGATTACCTTTCTTCCATGAAAAGCTATTTTCGCAGCAAACTGCAAAGGCACGCGCGGATAAACGAGGCTAATGGAATACGCTGTGAGCTACGCGGTCAATTTGACCATCTGGCCGAGGTGCTTTGGCAACAGTGGCACGTCGTTCACGAACATGCCACCGAATATAGCGGGGAGACATTGACGCCAGCCTTTTATCGAGATTTCTCAATAAAGTTTGGCAACCGATCGAAAGTACTGCTCGTCTACTCCAACGATAGTCTGGTGGGTCATGCCCTGCTGCTTCTGGACGGAGACACTCTCCGCTGGAGAAATTTCGGGCGCACGAAGGCGGAGAACGACAGCCTCTATATCTATGTTTGCCAGAAGGTCGTGGAAACTGCAATACACTTGGGAGTCAACCGGCTGGACATGGGAGTCACCACGTACGAGGTCAAGAGAGACTTTGGCGCATCCATTATCCCCCGCAGGATTGCCATCTGGGTTTCATGGAATATATTCAACCGATATTCGGCCTGGGTCTACTCTCTGCTGAATCATATTCCGGACATTCAAACCAAAAATATCTTCAAGAAAAGCAATCAACCTCCACGGGCTCATCATGAAGGCCCAATGGCGTCATAACGGCACGCCAACTTTATTCTCCCGGAGGCGTCGAACGGTCTCATCCACCGCAGCGCTCTGTCCCGGCTCGTTGAAAAACAGCCCTCGCACCAGAATGGTCTGCGCCATCAGTTTGAGAAAAGCCTCGACCAGCTCCCGATGAGGCTTCCCAGGCTCCCGCCAGTAGTGGTCGAGCGGCCCTTGATTCGTCATGCCGACGATATTGTAGATGGCATCCCCCAGGATCATGACCGGGCAACCGAGCTGCAATGCGCGTATCCCGGCAGTGCTATTCACCGTAATCACCCCCTGCGCTCCGTTGATCATCTCGTCCAGATTTCCGCCGTCGAAAAAATCGATACGATCGGACAGGCCCGCTTCCGACGCCCATTGAAATATCCGCCTTTCCCAATTCTTCATTCCGGTATCCAAGGGATGAGTCTTGAAGACCAACCTGGTCTGGGCACGCGCGTTTTCCGCGAAGGACTTCATCACAAGCCGTATCGGCTCCTCCAGGTCTGCAAAAGGCGAATAGGAAACAATCGAGTAATCGTGCTCCAATTGCAGGGGGAAGAGGAAATAGGGTGCGCCGCTTTCCTTCAACGAAGTCAGGTGATTCGCTGCGCGGTTCTTTTTCGCCTTCGACAGAAAAAGTCTTTTAGTCCCATGGAGATAGTGCAGCACCAGATGTTCTCTGTTGTCGGTGCGGCGATAATGGGGGTACAAGAAGGAAAACAAGGAGTTTGCAAGTTCAAAGAACAGATAAATGGCTTCGATGGCAAACAAATTATTTCTATAGCGCACCGCAGTATCGATATCCGGGGAATTTTCGGCTAGCGCCATGATTTTTTCCGGGTCCCGGGGGAAGCGTGAGCTTCCATTCATACCGTCTTGCTCTAGGGTTATCCAATCCGGACGCAAATAACCCAGATCGGTCACGACCACTCTGACGCCACGGGTATGCGCCATCGCTATGGCGACTTTGTGATAACTCCGTTGTTCGCCACATAGAAAAATATCGGTCACCCGCCGGGAATCCAGGAATTCCGCAAGGAAGCCTGGCCAATCGGAAAGCCTGCCACGGTAACCGATCGCATTCGGCCCGTGCCAGAAGAGCTGGTCTCCGGCGCAGAAGTTGATCCTTGTGACCTGATAACCCAATCTGGCGAGTCCGTCGCCAACACGCTTGTAAAACGAGGTGGGTTCGCCCTGCAAAAAAAGGAAATGTCGCCGTTCCATCATACCTTCGCGATTTTTCCGCTCAGTTTTATTCATAATCAATAGCTTGGGAACGCCAAGCAAAGGCGCTGCACGCGCCACCCGGGGTTGAGTTTATGGCCCGCGATACAGGTTTTCCGAGAGACTTCAAATCTTCGTTCCGGCGAGCCGACACCCTGCATTTTCCGCCGCTACGGGTCGGGCATCGAATCGATTCATGGCGACCGGTTCGTCGCTCGATTGACGCCTGGAGCGAAGAGCCGTGGCGGTGGTCCGGGGCCGAAGCACAACCCGCAGGGAATGCCGGGCATTGAATCGCAACCCGCTTACCGCGCAGCCAATCCTCGAACGCCGCTCACGGGGTCACCTCGGGCTCCTCACCGCTACGCCAATCGAACCTTCCTCGCGATAGCGAAACCTGCTCGTCGGTTCTTTGTGTTGAGTCTTTATCGGACCCTGCCCAGGGGGGCCCGCCAAATCTTCAGGATGCCACCCAGGATCGGAAGTCCTGCGCATTTTTGGGAGTATCCAGGGCTGATCGATACTGGTCAATCGTCGTATTGACGAGCGCTTGTCGTTTGATTTATCTCCGACGGTCCGCTCGAGAGTGCTATCGGCCTGGGAGGGTTTATTCGCGCACCCAGCTTGCCGACGCAATGGCATGAGCAGATGGGTTCACCGGGCTGCGCGGTAGCCCTCGCTGCGGTCGGGTTGCCGAGCAGAAACGGCGCCAGCGTCCCCCACCTCGCCAAGGTTAAGCTAGGAATTGCGAGCCTTTCCGTGATGAAAATTTCGCGTTTTATTGATTTTTCGCAAACCACACTATGAGGAAAGGCATACTTTCCTCTTGTCTGTCGTTTCAGCGAGGCAATGCCCATGGACCTCTCCGCGCAAAGCCATCTGGCCGCAAAGGCCAGCGATCATACCGGCCTACCGGTCGACTTCAGCGACTGGTCGGTGCTGTGGGCAAACGAAGCGCTACACCGACTGCTCGGCTACGCCGAGACCGAACTGATCGACCAGCCTTGCCGGAACCTCTTTCCCGATCGGGCCAGCTGCGAACGCTTCTGGCAGGAGGTTCTGCATCAGATCGGCACCCGCAACTACTTCAAGGGCCAGGTCATTCAGCGCCGCAAGGATGGGGCTCCGGCGTATTGCGAGGTCAGCGTCCAGCCTGTCGAAGGCGTTTCGCGCGCCTATTTGGCATCATTCGACATCGCGGCGCCAAGCCGCGAGCGGCGTCGCAATATTGCGGACCAGCTCCAAGTTCTGGCCGCGATCAGCGATGGCGTCATCGTCTTCTCGGGACAGGGCCAGATTCTTTTCAGCAACCCGAGCTTCGACGCCATGTTCGGTTACGAAGCCGGTGTACTGATCGGTCGGGACATTGCCATGCTCAATGGAGACGATACGGCCGACGCGGAGACGAGCGCCCAGGAGGTGCGGCGCGCCCTACGGGAGGAAGGCACCTGGCAAGGCGACAGCATCAGTCGGCGCAAGGATGGAACCCGTTTCTGGACGAATTCGACCATCTCCAGCCATACGCTCCCGGAACAGGAGCCGATGTGGATCGCCGTGGTGCGCGACACCACCCAGCGCCGGGCTCTGGAAGACGAACTCAAGCACAGCAAGGAACAGCTCGAACTGGCGATGCGGGGATCTTCCTCGGGCATGTGGTCAGTAGATATGCTCGGCGGGGACATGGTCTGCGACGCCCGGGTATTCGAGATCTTCGGCCTCGACCCGCAACGGGGCGCCATGACGCGGGAACGCTGGGTCGGCGCGATCCACCCGGACGACCTGGAGTATGCCGTTGCGGTCTTCCGGCAGCACCTCAAGGGCGAGACCCCGATCTTCCAGATCGAGCACCGGATACGGCATACGGATGGCCACTGGGTCTGGGTTCTGGCCAGCGGCAAGGTCATGGAGCGCACCGAAAACGGCTGGGCCACCCGGATCATCGGCACCTGCCAGGATGTCAGTGCCCAGAAGCGACTCACCCAGGAAACCGAAAATCTCATGATTCGCCTGGAATCCTTCCTCAAATCCGCCGGCATGTCGCAACCGGCCGGGCAGCGCCCGCCGCCCAGGTCGCGGGCCGCCGACCAGTTGACCCGACGGGAGAAGGCGGTCCTCGTCCTGATCGCCGAGGGCCTCACCTCGACCCAGATTGCCCAACGCATGCATCTATCCCCGGGGACCATCGGCTCGCACCGGCGCAACCTGATGGCGAAGCTGGACCTGCACAGCTCGGCGGAAGTCACCCGCTTCGCTCTGGAGCATGGGCTGCTCAGCGACTAGGGAGAGTCGTCCTTGCTCTCCAGGCGTCGGAGCAGGCCAAAATGCCCTCAGCAGGAGAGAAAATTACCCCATCCATGCGATGCCCTCGTTCTAGCCGCTTGCCTATAATCGGCAGTCCTGACCCCGCAGCCATGGATTCGAAGTGCAACAAGAAAAATCTGACGAGGCGGCCTGCAAGCTTGAATCGCATCTGGTTGAATCCTCAACCCAGTCCGACCTAAGGGCGAGATTCGCCGCGACCTTTCTGGCGACCCTGGATTACTTCACGAAGCCGGCGGGCAAATTACGCTGGCCCGAACCCGAAGAACTCAGGGTGCTTTCGGCGCTGTACGAACCCGGCTCATTCAATATTTCAGGAATTCGCAGTCGCTGTACCGCGTGCTCTCATCTCTCGCCCTGCATCGTCGCCCGCGCCTTGGAGCTTTGCGACCACCTTGGCGGGAGCAGGCCGGAATCCCCACAGGCCTGAAGTCTACCGCTGCAAGCTTGGCGACGCCCAAGCAATCCCTTGTGTGGACCTCCCACACTTCGGCGGCCAGGCGGGCACCACGTCCACGGACGCGGTGCGCCGCCCAACATCAGAGCACCGACTCGAACAATTCCAGTTGCGGCGGACCACGGTAGAAATCCCGCGGGGTCTGCCCGGCCTGCATGTGGGCTCTGCGAAAGGCTTCGGAATGCGTCCAGTCGGAAAAGGCCTGCTCCGACTCCCAGGTCGAATGGGAGACGAACAAGGTGTATTGGTCGTTGCTCTCGCCCCGCAGCAGATGGAACGAGACGAAACCCGGCACCGCGTCCAGGTAGCTGTTGCGGCTACGCCAGTGGGCGACGAAATCCTCCTCGCGCCCGAGCGCAATGCGAAAGCGGTTCATGGCAAGAAACATTGTGACTCCTCGTAGGGATTGCACGCTTGTTGCTTCAGCCGGTCGGTTTCCCTTACCGACGATACCCAGCAAAAATGAACGCAATCGATGATGACGACAAAGTCGACTTCGGCCCAATGCCGCCTGAAGTCAGCACCCTGATCCAGCAAGGCGTTGCAGCCTATTTCGACGACCGCAACCTGGCCGAACGCCTTTTCCTCGAGGCCGTTTCGCTGGCGCCCGACGTCCTTGCCGCCCGTCGCTGTCTGGTCAAACACTACAACCGCTGTCGCGAATTCGACAAGGCGCTCGCCGCCGCCCGGGGCTGGGTCGCGGCGGCCGCTCGCAGCGCCGGCCTGCCCGATGACTGGATTCTGTGGAAATCCGCCCCCGGACCGGCGCTGGCCGCCCTCAAGGGTCTGGCCTTCGTGCACCTGCGTTGCGGGGAGCCCGTCCAAGCGGAGGCCATGATCCGGCGGGTCATCGCCCTGGATCCGCACGATGCCGTTGGTGGATCGGTGGTCGCCGCGCTGCTCGAGGAAACGCGGCTGACCGCCTGAGGCTCCTGACCGGGCTTCATCCATGCACCGGCGCTTGATCGAGGGCCCGGAACATAGAACAGCGGCGGAATACGTCTTCGGTCGGCGGCAGCCCCTTCTGACTGCAGTACTTGGCTACCAGTTTGGCCAGGCCCTTGATGTCCCGCCCCGAGGCGTCGGGGAAGATGTCCGGCAAACGTTCCATCAAGGCCTGCTCCACAACCAGGCCGAACTGTTCGGCCATGACGCCCCAGATTTTCCTGCGATCCTCGCGTTGCGGTGCGTGGAAGCGGATGAGGGCGATGCAGCGGGAAACGATGGCTTCGTCGATGTCGTCCACCCGATTGGTGGTGAGGAACAACAGGCCGTTGAAGTATTCCAGCACGCGCAGGAAGACGCCGACTACGGCATTCATGGTGATGTTGTCGTCGCGCTTCTTGATGTACACGTCGGCTTCGTCGATCAGCATCACCGCCCCCCAGCGCTGGGCGCGGGTCAGAACGTCCTTCAAGGCGGTTTCCATGGCCGCCACGTTGAGCCCCAGTTGACCTGAATGCACGCGGTAGAGCGGGCGCTTGATGATTTCCGAATACACCTCGGCGGTCAGCGTCTTGCCCACTCCCGGGGGCCCTGCGCAGAGGACCGTCGTGCCGCCCGACTTGCCGGCGACGATGTCGTCCATCAGGACGTCCATTTCGGCGGTGAGGATGTCGATGAGGTCGGTCTGCTCGGGGGGCAGCACCAATTTATCCTTCAGTTCCGGCTGGTAGGCGTAGGGCTCGATGTCGTCCACGTGCACCCAGACGTAGTGGTGCAGATCGAGGTGGAACATGAGGATGAGGAAATGCACCGGCAGTTCGGTAAACAACCCCTTCTTGATGCCGGCCTGGGTGTCCTCGACTTCGGCCTCCTCCTTGCCCGACAGCCGCGAATTCCTCTGTACGCGGCGGACGAACTTGGCCAGGATGTCGCCGGTCGCATCCATCGCCAGCACCCGGTCGCCGAGGATGCTTTCGTCGTTCACCAGCCGTGCCGGACTGCCGGTGGAGGAGAGAATGATCTGGTCCTTGCGCGAAAAATCCGTGTCGCGATGGGTCGCCGTCGGATTTTCGGCGAACCAGCCGGTACCGCTGCCGGAAAACTGCGCCCCGTACTGTGCCCGCCACTCGAAATAGCGCGCCGCCCCCTCTTCGTAGGCGGCGATCAGGGCAGGAGTCTCCTTGACGTATCCCTTGGCGGCAAGGATCTCTGCCACCGTACGACCGGCGATGTCGGGCCCTGAGATGCGCAGCGTCGCCGTCGCCATCTTGGCCCGCGAATTGGCCTTCAGCTCCAGAAATATCTTGCCGCTTTCCTCTTCCGACGGCGGTGTGAAGTCCAGCCGGCTGACCACCCAGGCCAGCGGCTTGCCCGTGACTGCCGCCGAGAAGACCCAGCCGCGTTCGGCGTCTTCGGCCAGGTAACGGGCGATGGCCGGCACCGCCATCTCCAGTTCTTCGGCCTCGAAGCGGTGGCCGCCGGTGGCCAGCGCGGTGCGTAGCGTGGCAATCTGCGCCGCTTGTGCTCTCAGCTCAAGGTCGCCTTCGCCGTAGAGCGCTTGCAACATATCCAGCTCGACCGGCTCGAACCGGTTGAAGGGCACCTCGACGCGATTGCCGAAGCGCAACTGGTCGCGGTATTCCTCCAGGCGCGGAAAGGCCCGCATCATCGGCTCGATGTGCCGGCGGTCGACGGCAAGTTTCATGGGCTGCCTCTTCGAGAGTTCGGATGGCAGACGACTAGCCAGATTCGTGCCTTTGCGGCCGACGGAAAAACCGGCCAGGAATCAGGAGGTTCCCGGCAGCGAGTGGAACGTTTCTCGCTACCTGGCGGGAAAGACCGGCCAAATCCGCATCGCGCTGTCAGAAAGCCGACAAGCGTATGGCCAGTGGACAACCAAGCGCAATTTCACGGAGCACGCCATGACTGCCCTCGACTTTCTCGTCGCCGTCGCCACCAAGAGCGGCCAGCAGATCGACCTCCACTTCGGCCACGCCGACGCCTTCGCCATCTACCATGTCAGCGGCGGCAGCGTCGCCTTCCACGAAAACCGGGCCGTTGAACACTACTGCCAGGGGGGCTACGGAGACGATGACAAACGCGAAGCCATCCTTCGCGCCCTGGCCGACTGCCGCGCGGTCTTCCTTGCCCGCGTCGGCGACGGCCCGGCGAGACGCCTGCGCGAAGCGGGGATAGAACCGGTCACGGCGTTCCCCTACGGCGAGCCTGTGGAGTCGATTGCCAATTGGCTGTCGTCCCAATGACAGATTGCGCCAGGCGCTTGGCAAGGATCGTCCGCTCAAGGCCAACCGCCAGTGAAATCGATGACCTGCCCGGTGACGAAGGAGGCGCGTCCGGACGCCAGGAAGGCGATGAGTTCGCCGACCTCCTCAGGCTTGCCCAGACGCCCCAGAGGCACCTTGGCGGCAATCGCGGCGGGAGTCTGGGCCTGCAGCGCGACCGCGCCCTCGTTTTCCTTTTCGAATAGCCGCGCCTTCTCCCTATCGACGAAGCTGCGGTCATGACAGAAAAGCATACCGAAATCGCGCAGCAGGATGGGCACGCTGCCCGGGCCGGCATACTGGCAGGCATGGGTGATCAGGACGCTCATACCGATTCCTCCCCAACAATTCCAACGACATTCATCCGCACAGCGTCAGCAGAGCCGTCCAACGCAGGAAATTTGCCGGATCGGTATGCGCCAGCCAAGCCCAGACGATCGCCAGGGCCAGAGCCAGGGCTGAAACCAGCCGATGGCTCACGCCCTCGCCCCCAGAAGGGCGGGCCGCGGGATCTCGGCGTCGCGGATGGGGTAATGCAGCGCCGCGGACAGGAAACCCAAGCCGATGCACAGCCGCCACACGAGATCGTAGGAATGGGTAAGGTCGAAGACGACCCCACCCAACCAGACGCCGAGGAAGGACCCCAGCTGGTGACCCAGGAAGACAAAACCGAAAAGCGTGGTGATGTAACGCACGCCGAAAATCTGCCCAAGGATGCCATTGGTGAGCGGTACGGTACCCAGCCAGATCAAGCCCATGACGGCGCAGAAAGCGTACAAAGTCGCCGGGCCGAGGGGAAGAAAGTAGAAGGCTGCAATGGCCAGCGAGCGACCGACGTAGATCCAGAAGAGTAGGAACTTGCGGCGGAAGCGATTGCCCAGCAGTCCGCAGGCATAGGTCCCGGCCACATTGGCCAGGGCGATGACCGCCAGACCGATCACCGCCACCGACGGTCCCAAGCCCTGGTCCCGCAGGTAGGAAGGCAGGTGATTGGCGATAAAGGCCAGATGGAACCCGCAGGCGAAGAAGCCCAGGACCAGCAACCAAAATCCCTGATGGGAAAACGCCTCCCGCAAGGCCTCGCCCAGGCTTTGCTGCCGTCCCCCGGTCGCCGTCGGTGCATCGTCGAGGAAGAACGCCGCCGGCAGCAACACGAGGCAGGCGACTGAAAGCGCCACCAAGGCGCCGCTCCATGTCAGGCCGTCGATGAACGCCTGGGAGACCGGGACCAGGAAAAACTGGCCCAATCCCCCCACCGCACCGGCCAACCCAAGCGCCCAGCCCCGCCGTTCCGGCGCAACCAGGCGGCTCAAGGCGCCGTAGATGACGCCAAAGGCCGTGCAGGCGAGGGCGAGACCGATCGCGAAGCCTGCGCTGAGGGTGAACACCAGGGGCGAATCGCCGTAGGCCATGCCGGCCAGGCCGCCGGCATAGGCCAGGAGTCCCGCGACGACGACGCGCCGCGAACCGAAGCGGTCGGCCACCATGCCGACCAGGGGCTGCGCGATGCCCCAGACCAGATTCTGCAGGGCGATGGCGAAGCTGAAGGTTTCCCGCGACCAACCGTGCTCGCCGATCATCGGCACCATGAAGATGCCGAAGGCGTGGCGTACGCCCAGGGAAAGCCCCATGACCACGCCTCCGGCCAGAACGTAAGCCAGCGGCGCCCGCCACCCTGATCCAGCCGATTCATTGTGCGCAATCATGACCAGTTCCTCCGTCGTTTTCGCTCGCCGGGAAGGGATACACCAGCGCCCGCGGCGGAAGCGCTCCATCGCGCAGCCAGCGCAAGGCGTCGGCCCACAGCGTGGCTTCAAAGCGGTCGTGGAAATAGGCGAAGTGGCCGATTGCGCCGGCACCGACGGCGCCGGGGCGGATCTCGATCCGGGTGCGCTTGGCGCCGCAGTAGTAGCCGAGCAGCCGGTCGAGGGCGGCCGGCGTGCCGAACGGGTCGTCGCTGAGCCCGATGGCCAGGATTTCCCCGGTCATGGCCGGAAAATGCCGCAGGGGATCGTCCCCGCGCCGCAGGAGATGGGCATACGAGTCCTCCAGGCGCGCCGTACGGAACGCCCACTCGTAGGCGACACCCGCCGGGATATCCTCATGCCAGCCGAGGCGGCGCGCCGGGAAATAGCCGAGGATGGCGGTGACCAGCGGCATCAGGACGTGCCAGCGCAGCCACATCCACCGCCGGCGGTCGGCCGCATAGTCGGGCCAGTAGGCATACTGGGCACCCACCGTCAGGCAGCGGCGCACGTGCTTGCCATGGGCAGCCAGACCGACCAGGAGCCCGCCTATGCTGTGGGCGACCACGTCGAGCGGCAAGTCGGGAAAGGCCTGGCGAGCCCATCGCAGGGCGGCGTCGCAGTCGTAGGCACCCCAGGCGTACTTGTCGATGCCGCGGGTCGCTCGCGGATGGCGCTGACGGGAAGCGCCGATGCTCCGGTAATCGTAGGTCAGCACGGCGTAACCCTGGCGGGCGAGATAGCGGGCAAAGCGATGGTAATAGCCGGCCTTGACCGCCGTCGCCGGATTGACCACCAGCGTCCCGATCTGCTCGACCGCGGTCGGCAACCAGAGGTGGCCCACAAGTTCCACGCCATCGTTCGCGGTGAGGCAAACCGTAGCCACGGCGGCCTGGTCGAGGTGCAGGCGATCCATCTTTTCCTCCGCGAATATTCATGAGTTGAACAAATGCATGCTCATGATTAGAGTGCTTACAACAGGGCAATTCAAACGAAATTTCAGAACGCTTAACATGAGAAAAACGAATGCATCATGAACCCCGTCAAAGCGACCCGCCTACCTTCCCTGGATCTCTTCAAGGGTTTCGCCGCGGTGGGCCGCCATCTCAGCATCACCCTGGCCGCCGAGGAGCTCCATCTCACGCAGTCTGCGGTCAGCCGCCAGATCCTCGCCCTGGAGGACGCCCTGGAATGCAAGCTCTTCGTCCGCAGCCATCGGGCGCTGGCCTTCACGCCGGAGGGCGAGCGCCTGTTCCACAAGGTGTCCCCAGCGCTCAGGCGCTTGCAGGAAGCCTGCGAGACGCTGCGGCCCCTGGAGCGCCCCGTCACGGTCACCGCCAGCATCGGCGTCGCCAGCCTGTGGTTGCTACCCCGTCTGGGAAACTTCCAGTCCCGCAACCCGGACATCGATCTGCGGGTGATGGCGCTCAATCGGGTTGCCGACCTGCGGCGCGAGGGAATAGACCTGGGAATCCGTTACTGCCAGCCTGAGGATGCGCCCCCCGGTGCCCGGCTGCTCTTCGAAGAATCCGTCGGCGTAGTGGCGAACCCGGCGCTGAATCTGGAGCGCATCGCTTCGGCCGGAGATTTCAGCCAACTCGTCCTGCTGGACTACGAAGACCCTCAGCGACCCTGGATGCAATGGAAGACCTGGCTCGCCGACCAGGCTTGGGACAGTGCCCGCCCCCGCAGCGTGGTCCGTTTCAACCAGTACGATCAGGTCATCCTCGCAGCCATGAGCGGCCAGGGCGTGGCCTTGGGCAGGCTGCCCATGATCAGCGACCAGCTTGAAAAACGCCTGTTGAAAATCGTTGCGACACCGGAATTGCCCCGCAGCACGCGCTACGCCTACTGGCTGATCGAGGAAACGGCGACCTCGCGCCCGGCGGTGCGGATCGTGGCGGAATGGATACTCGCGGCGGCGCAAGGCCGGTGATCGCGCCGGTGGGCAGGGCGCTCGCCGTGCGCAGCGGCCGCAATCCGCCGCCCGGGGCCGAGCCACCGGTCGATGACGGAATGGTCCGGGCCTTGCGCGAGAGATCCGTGTCCCGGTACGCCGCCATGGGGATCTCGGCAAACCCCCCGGTGCCCGAACCCGAAAACTGCGCGCCGTACCGAGCACGCCACTCGAAATCACGGGCCGCACCCCCTTCGTAGGAGGCAAGGCAGAGAGTCCGCACTTGAGTATCAGAATTAGCCAGACTAGACTAATACCTCCTTCATAGGAGAATCCCATGCCATCCGTCAACATGCTGCAAGCCAAGTCTTCCCTCTCCCGCCTGGTGGAAGCCATCGAACAGGGCGAGGAGCGCGAGATCGTCATCGCCCGCAACGGCCGTCCGGCAGCCAAGCTGGTGCCGATAGAAGCGGTGCCTGCCGGGCAGCGTATCGGCGTCGCCCGGGGAAAGTTCGCGGTGCCCGACAACATCGACGCCAGCAATGCGGAAGTCGCCGAACTGTTTCTGGGTAGGGGAAAAGCGTGAACCTGTTGCTGGATACCCATGTCGCCCTCTGGGCCATTACGGATCATCCGAAACTGTCGGCGCCCGCCAGAGATTTGATTCAGTCGCCCCGGACCACGGTCTGGGTGAGTGTTGCGAGCGTCTGGGAGATCGCCATCAAGCACGCCCTGGGGCGCAGCGACATGCCCGTGTCGGGCCAGGATGCGGTGCGCTATTTCCGCGAATCCGGCTACCGGCTGCTGCCCATCGAGGCCGACCATGCGGTCGCCGTCGAGGAGCTGCCCCCACACCACCAGGATCCCTTCGACCGCCTGCTGGTCGCCCAGGCTCTGGTCGAACCGATGCGGCTGATGACTCACGACCCCATAGTGGCGGGCTACAGCGATACCGTCATCCAAATTTAGGCGATGCGGCCAGAGAGTGCGGCCGGGACGCGATAATCACTCGGCTTCAGCCGGTTCGAAGCGGCCGAACGGCACCTCGACGCAATTGCCGAAGCGCAGTTGGTCGCGGAACTCTTCAAGGTGCGGAAAGGCCTGCATCATCGGCTCGATGTGGCGACGGTCGCTGGCCAGCTTCATGGGCTGCCTCCCCGAAGGTGCGAATGGCAGAGCACTAGCCAGATTCGTGCCGCTTCGGCATGGCGAAAAAGCGACGCAGAATCAGTGGCTTCCCGCCCAGGTCTGGAACGCTTCTCGCTACCCCGGGGTGAACATCGACCCATTGCCCGCCGCGCTGTCGCGAAACCGACAAACCCGCGCACCGCGGCCCATTCACCCAACGCCAGGGAGAACGCCATGACCGCGCCCGACTTTCTCGTCGCCGTCGCCACCAAGAACGGCCAGCAGATCGACCTGCACTTCGGCCACGTCGACGCCTTCGCCATCTACGCCTTATGCGGCAAGAACATCACGTTTCTGGAAAACCGGGCGGTCGAACACTACTGCCAGGGCGGCCACGGCGATGAAGACAAGCGCGAAGCCATCCTCCGCGCCCTGGCCGACTGCCGCGCCGCCTTCCTCGCCCGTGTCGGCGACGGGCCAGCCAAACGGCTGCGGGACGGCGGGATCGAACCGGTGACCGACTACCCCTACGGGGCGCCGGTGGCGTCAATTGCGGAGTGGTTAGTTATCAAGTAGGAAGAGGGACGCTAGACGGGCCCAATAGCTCGTTTCGACCCACTCCGGCCATTCAGCTTTCTCTGGTCAGTGTCCGCAGCACCGAATTGGCGGACAGCAACGTAGAAGTGAGCGGACTGCGCGGCTTTTCGCGCAGGTCCGCTCGACTGCCGGGTTGGGGGCATGGGCTTCACGGAGACCCGAAGCGTTAAGGTTGCTGCTAGTCACGGCTAATGCCCTCCCCTACGCCGTCTGGAATTTTGTAACCATCAAGACCTCCTTTGTCGGTCAAATCGGTCGTGACTCGGGTTGCCTCCGTGTCCCTCGCCAGCGACCAAACCATAAGTGCTCCGACAATGGGTACAAACCAAACCAGCAACCCTTGAAACAACTTCTGTCGGCGGTCGTAACGCTGACTGCGGACGAGAATAAATGTTGCCGCGGAGTTCAGACCAACGAGCAGAACAGTCAGCAGTATCAGCACGGCAGACATGAATGCCCCCAACGTAAAGAGGACGTCAAGTTTGCTGGGTTTCTCAGACTCGTGACGGATAACTTGTCGGCCTTCATTGGTGCAGTCCATTGTTTTTCAATTGGATTTGGGGGTGCTGTCAGTCTGCGTCCGGTACTAAAATTCCGTAAAACCTTCACGCACTAAACTGTGCCAATGGCATTATACGGCGGCTTTCGGGCGAGTCGATCACCGGCCGCTTCTGGCCGACTTTTTCCGCTCATGCGGCGATCACTGGTTTCCAGGACTCAACCCCTGCCAGCAAATAACAACTTGGATTGATTGCGTGCCCTGCGTTCGAGCCTTGTTCGCAGCAGAACATTCCGATTTACAGATTCTGCAATACGGAACACAATGAGGCATGATCCACTCGTTTAACTGTCTCGATACTGAGGCGTTATTCCATAGTCAGGCGGTGCCACGGTTCAGGAACATCGAGCGGGTGGCGCGGCGCAAGCTGCTTCAATTGCATGCGGCTACTGAGTTGGCCAGCTTGCGGGTTCCCCCGGGGAATCAACTGGAAGCACTCAAGGGAGACCGCAAAGGTCAGCACAGTATCCGCGTGAACGATCAGTGGCGGGTGTGCTACATCTGGAAAGCGGATGGGGCGCACCAGGTTGAAATTGTGGACTACCACTAGGAGGCGAAGATGGCCGAACTACTTGACGAAATCCACCCCGGCGAAATTCTGCTGGAGGACTTTATGAAGCCGATGGGTATCACGGCCCGTCAGCTCGCCAGTGACATCGACGTGCCACCAAGTCGGATCAGCGAACTGGTGAATGGGCACCGTCCGATTACCGCCGATACGGCGCTGCGCCTTGGCCTGTTTTTCCAAATGGAGCCGCGCTTTTGGTTGAATCTGCAAACCGAATACGATATGCGCATCGCTGCACGCACGTTGCAGGAGAAAATTGCGCCGCGCATTCGAGTGTTTCACGGGGCCGCCGCTTGAGCCGGAGAGGCGAATTGGGTGTGCAAAAGAGAGGGGCTTGGCGATAGCAAGGCCGGAGCGGGCCGCCTACCCACCCGGCACGACCTCACTCAAATTCCCGAGCCAGTTCGGACGTGCCTTCGAACAGCCCTTGCCCACGAATCATCGCCTTGAAGGCCTTCATCACCGGCCGGGAGATAGCGGTTTCGGCCAGGACGCGGCGCTCGTAGATGGCCATCTTGAGGGCTTCGTCGGCGCCCTGGCGGGCGGTGGCGATGAGGGTGTGCTCGGCGTCGCCGAAGCGCTGGCCGGGGCGGTGGCGCAGGGCGTCGTAGAGGGCGGCCATGACGCGCTTTTCGACTTCGCCCATTTTGCATTTGCCGTCGAGGATCTTGAGCATGACGGCGGTGGCGCAATCGACGTCGCTCGGAGTCAGCGGGTGCGCCGCCACCCAGGCCGGCACGTGGGCGAGGCTCATGCCGGCGCCGTCATCGCCGTTTCCAGCGCCGGATAGCCGCCGTCGACGCTGAACACGCGGGAGTAGCGGAAGTCGACGAACATCTGCGCGTAGGTCTTGCTGGCGTTGCCGTGGTAGCAGTAGATGACGATCGGCGCGTCCTTGGGAATGCGCTTCGTCCAGGCCAGCAGCCGGTCTTCGCTGAGCTGGGCGGCGCCGTCGATGTGGCCGGCCTGATACGACTTGATGTCGCGCACGTCGAAGAGCGTGGCCTGGGGTTCGCTGCGCAGCAGCTCTGCCGCAGCCGAGCCCGGAATGCACTCGTAAGCCCTGGATTCCCCCATGATTCAGGCCTCCACCGTCAGTTTTTCGCTCAACAGCGGCACCACCTGGGCCAGCCAGGCGTCGATGCGCTCGTCGGTGAGCATGCCCTGGGTGCGCTGGTCGATGACCAGACCCACGAAGCGGCCGTCGACGACGGCGGCCGACTGCTCGAAGGTGTAGCCATCGGTGGGCCAGTCGCCGACGATCTCGGCCCCCCAGCCCTTGAACTTCTCGACGAGGGCGAAGAGCGAGCTGCAGAAACGGTCGGCGTAACGTTCCTGGGCGCCGAGGCCGAAGAAGGCGATGCGCTTGCCCGAAAAGTCCGGGTTGGGCGGCATCTGGTCGAAGAATTCAGCCCAATTGGGCTCGAAGCAGCCGGAAGCGCCGTGGCCCGGAATCTCGCCGATGCCATAGCTCGGCGTACCGAGGATGAGGGCGTCGTACTGCAGCATATCGGCTGGAGTGATGCGGTTGACGTTGATGGGCTTGGCGCACAGTTCGTCGCCCAGTTTTTTCTGCATTTTCTTGGCCACCAGGCGGGTGGTTCCGGTTTCGGTGCCGAAAAAGAATCCAATCTTGTTCATACTGCCTCCGGGGAAAGGAAAAAAGGGGTGGCACGCCCATTGCAAATACCGATGGAAGAGCCACGCCGGCGTCGACTTTGCGACACGGCCTCATGACCAACCTGCCGGAGCGCGCCATGCAATACTCCACCCACGACTGCCACGGCCTGCCCGTCGCCGTCGGCGACGAGGTGAAAATCCTCGACATCGATCCCGACCCCGATCTCGACGACGACCAACGGGAGATGTTCCTGGCCATGATCGGCGCTTGTTGCGCCGTGGAGCGCATCGACGCCGACGGCACCGGCTGGGTCGCGGTGTGGTGGAACGGCGACGAAGGCACCCAGCTGACACTGGTCGGCCTGGGGCCGCTCCAGATGGAACGCCGGGGCGGCTGAGCGCGGGCGGCGGGTCGGCTTCATTCGTCGACCGTCGCCTCTTCGCCCTGGGCGTTGTAGTTCTTCAGGCGTTTTTCGGCGGCGACGCCGA
>DAORDK010000031.1:0-32904 GCA_035345935.1 Rhodocyclaceae bacterium
GAGCACCTCGACCTCGGCGTCCTGCAGGAGGCAGTCCCGGCTCTGCCGCACGCGGCGCACTTCCTGGAAGTGCCTGGGAAACCCGCCGGCAACAACCAGGCGGCCGAGATCATGGAGGAGACCGGCGGCAAAAGCGCCGTCACCACTGCATTTCATGCGTCCGGCCAGCATACCGGCGCACAGGGCCGTGGCAACCCCATGCCGCCAGAAACCCCTCAGATTGATCCCCGACGCCGCGGCATGGGCTCCGACCGGCCCCGAAACCGCCGCCGCTAGAGCGAGGTTGCGGATGTTCCCCATGCCCAGGACGAACACGGCATCGCGAACCGACACGACTTTGCGTCGCAAGCCGTAGAAAGACGAGTTGGCAATGCGCAGCAATCTTGCCACCAAGACCTGGTCGAGGGCGATCTTGCGCGCCAGTTCTTCTCCCGAGGTCTCCGGATCGTCAAGGGAACGCAATAGCTCGTTGACGATGGCGGGCATGGGAGGCAGGGCGGCCAGTGCTCGGGAAAGGCTTTCCCGATCCAGTCGGAAATCGTCCTGGCCGGTCATTCCTGCCCTCCTTGCCGATAGGCGATGAGCAATCGGTGCAATTCCTCCGCCGGACCATTTCCGGCAGTATTGCGAAACAGATACTTGAGCCGGGATTCGCAGCGCTCCTGCTCCGCTTCACCAGAACCCTCTTCCCCTTTCACGCGTATCCGCGTGATTCCCTCGCGGCGTACCGCTTCGAGCATTTCTGCGGTCAATGCCGTACCGGCCATCACCAGTACCTTTCCGGAGGATTCCAGCAGGTCGGACGCGAGGACGGTCCCCGGCGCGATGGCATCGAGTTCGAGTTCCTGGACCGAATCATCCACCCTCTGCCACCTCCGGCAACAACATCAGCAGGGCACCTCGCGCGTCGGGCCGGCGCGTCATGGGCCGCATCAAGGCTCGATAGCTGCGCGTGCCCGCCCGCCACGACAATTCTTCGCCGAAGGAGCGCTCGAAAAGGCCTGTGAGTTCCGCCGGCAGGCAATCGACTGCACGGGACCCGAACGAGCATCCTTCCGGACCGAGCACCGCACTCGCCTCCCCATTGGCAAACACGATCACGCCGTCCTGATCGATGCCGATGATCGGGATGGCCACCTGCTGGAGAACCTCCTGGGTCATGCCGACCAGGGCTTCGTCACGGACGATGCGCTCCTCCTTGGACTTGAGCAGGCCGCTGAGTTGTTCGTTGGTGCGGGCCAGCTCGGCGTTGGCCGCCTGGAGTTCGTTGCCCAGCCGCCGATTGTCGTCGGCGAGTTCCTTCTGGCGGAAGGCTTCCTCGATGTTGTGCCGCAATTGGTCGTCATCCCACGGCTTGGTGAGAAACTTGTAGATTGCCCCCTCGTTGATCGCATCCGTCACCGACTGGAGATCGGTGTATCCCGACAAGACCATGCGGATGGTCCCGGGGTGTATGGTCTTGGCACGGCGCAGAAACTCGACCCCGGTCATGCCCGGCATGCGCTGATCGGACAGCACTACGTCGACGTCATTCTTGGCCAGAATCTCCAATCCTTCCGCCGCGCTTGTCGTGTAAAGGATGCGATACCCGTCGCGCCGCAGCAGTCGGCGCAGGGACGCGATGATGTTTTCTTCGTCATCGACGATGAGGATGGTGCGCTGCCGCTGTCCCGCCCGCAACAGTTCGGACGGCAGTTGCCGCTTTTCCCGCAGCATGGTCGCCATTTCCTCGGCGGGAACCGGACGGCTGAAAAAATACCCCTGGATTTCGTCGCACTGATTCGTGGCGAGGAGGGCAAGCTGCCCGGCGGTTTCGACGCCCTCGGCAACCACCTTGAGTTTCAATTGATGGGCCATGGTAATGACCGCCCGGGTGATCGAAGCGTCATCCGGATCGGCGGTGATGTCGCGGATGAACGAGCGATCCACCTTCACGGCGTCGAGGGGAAATTGCTTGAGGTAGGCAAGACTCGAATATCCGGTTCCGAAATCGTCCACCGACAGCCGTACCCCGATGCGGCGCAATTCGGAAAGGGTCCTGACCACCTGATCGACGTCGCGCATGAGCAGACTCTCGGTCAACTCGAGTTCGAGACGGTCGGCGGCGATGCCTTGATTGGCGATGACCTCGCGGACCCGTTCGACCAGCTCGCCGCCGTCGAACTGCCTTGCCGAGAGATTGACCGCGACGACGGGGCACTCGACTCCGCTCTCCTGCCAGACACGCACTTGTCGGCAGGCCTCGGTGAGAACCCAGTTGCCCAGTTCCTCGATGAGGTTCAGTTCCTCCAGAGCCGGGATGAATTCGCCCGGCGCGACCAGTCCCCGCTGCGGATGCTGCCAGCGGACGAGAGCCTCGGCGCCGACGATGGCTCCGCTCAGGCAGCTCAACTTGGGTTGGTAGTAGACGACGAATTCCCGGTTTGCCAATGCCGCGCGCAATTCGTTGTCGCGCTTGAGTTGCTCGGCATTGCGGGCATTCAGTTCCGGGGTGAAGAACTGGAATCCCGAGCCCCCCATTTCCTTGGCCCTATCCATCGCCTTGACGGCGCCTTGCATGAGCTCCTCGGCCTCCTCGCCATCCATCGGAAAGAGGGCGACCCCCAGGCTCACTGAGCCGTAGATCTCCCCCTCTTCGATGCTGAAGGGACTCTTCATGGCATTGAGGAGTTTCCTCGCGATCAGCCCTGCCTCGGCTGCATCGTGGATATCCTGTACCACGAAAGCGAATTCATTGCCCCCGACGCGCGCCAGGGTGTCGCTCTTGCGCAGACAATCCCCCAGCCGCCGGGACACTTCCCGCAGCA
Organism: Rhodocyclaceae bacterium; assembly: GCA_035345935.1. Taxonomy (GTDB): domain Bacteria; phylum Pseudomonadota; class Gammaproteobacteria; order Burkholderiales; family Rhodocyclaceae; genus SSSZ01. The sequence goes on from DAORDK010000031.1 coordinate 2,808, forward strand.
GCTGATCCCCCGCCTCATGCCCCAGGGTGTCGTTGATGCCTCTGAACTTGTCCAGATCGGCGAAGACCACCGCCAGCTTGTGGTCATAGCGCCGGGAACGCAGAATCGCGCTGCGCAGCCGATCAAGGAAGAGCGCACGGTTCGGCAGTCCGGTCAGGCCATCGAAATGGGCAAGTTTGAATAGGCGTTGTTCGGCAAGCACCGTGTCCGTGACGTCGTTCTGGACGATCACCGCGCCGCGGCCGTCGGCATATTGCCATGCCGCCAGATCGATTCTGAACCAGCTGCGCTGGCCGGCTCGCTCGCGGGCGAAGACGAAAGTCACCGCTTCCCGTTGACCGGAAATGATCGCCGTAAGGAGACCAGGAACGTCGAGGTCGTGGCCCTCGTCGGAAGCGTACAGATCCCGGGATGCCGAGGAATAATCGATCCCTGCCCCCAGGCCTGGATTTTCCTTTTTCCAGCCGGCATTTCCATGGAGGATGACTCCCGAACGATCGGTGATCGCGATCGCGGCCGGGCAAGCGTCGAGAATTGCCGTCACCGGCGGGAGACTGCGACCCGCGAGACCAAGATCGGCGACCGGCGTCGCCGACTGGCCCGGGCGGGTGCCTTCGGCGCGGTTCTGAAGATTGTCGCTTGACATGGACTCGGCGCCGTAGGATCGGGTGGTCTAGTGAGCCTGGGAAACCGGCAAGCGCACGGTAAAGGTCGTCCCTTCGCCGGGAGTGGTGTCCAGGTCTATCCTCCCGCCGTGCTTCTCGATGATGCCGTAGGAGACGGAAAGGCCCAGCCCGGTCCCCTTGCCCACGGGCTTGGTGGTGAAAAAGGGGTCAAAGATGCGGTCGCGGATCGCGGCTGGAATACCCGCCCCCGTATCGCGTATCGACACCCAGACCTGGCCGTCCTGCGCTCCCGTGGAGATGGTGATGCGTCCCCGCTCGGGAATGGCCTGGGCGGCATTGACCAAAAGATTCATGAAGACCTGATTGATTTGCGAAGGACGACATTCGACCAGAGGCAACTGGCCGTAGCACTTGTCCACCTCGGCCTTGTACTTGATCTCGTTCCAAACCACGTTGAGGGTGCTGTCGAGGCCGGCATGGAGATCGACCCATTCCATTTCCACTTCTCCGGTGCGGGAAAAATCCCGCAAGTCCTGGACAATTTTGCGCACCCGGGCGGTGCCATCGATCGATTCGCTGATCAGGTTCCCGATGTCGTCGCGAACGTAATCGAAATCCGCCGCCTTTTTGAGCTTCTCCAATTCCGCACGCAGGTCGGCATGGGCGGCCAGTAGCGGATTCACCGCGCCGTTGATGCCATCCACCAAGTCCAGGATAGACCCCACGTAAGCCTTGAGGGTACCCAGGTTGGAATTGACGAAGCCGATGGGATTGTTGATCTCGTGCGCGACGCCCGCCGCCAGCTGGCCGATCGAGGCGAGCTTCTCGGACTGCAGCAACTGGTTGTGGGCTTCTTCGAGCTTCTTGATGAGCTCGCGCTGCTCTTCCTTCTCCCGGGCGAGGGCGCGATTGACCTTTTCGTTCTCGTGCAGTGCGGCCTCGAGCTCCTGGGTGCGCCGCCGGATTTCCGCCTCCAGGCTGACCGTCGTCTGGAACAGGGCGAAATCGCTGGTGCGGGCGCTCATGTCCCGCTCGGCACGATTCATCAGGGCTGCGACCACTTTGTTCAGGCGCCGCACCTCACGCTGCAGGGTTTCAGTGTCGTCGGGAACGACTGGGGTCGCTCCGCCTTCAGCCATGATGGGCTCCGATGGCGATGGCGGTGAAGGTCTGATTGACATGGACGCCGCCGTATTGCTCGCCATAGGTGCTGAACCCTACCGTGTTGTTATCGTCCAGGAGCTTGCCGACGGTTTCTTTCAATCCCGTTTGGGTAATTTCAAGATTGCGCAGAATGCAGTCGCAGCCCAGGATCAGTTGGGGGGAACCCACGTCTTTGCGGACATTTTCTAGGGCCTGCTCGAGGTTGCCCAGCAAATCCTTCCCCCGCGCCACCCGCAGGACCAACCCCTCATCGATTGCGCAGTAGAACGTGAGCGTCCCGTCGGGATTGGCCCGCTGGATCGAGCGGACATAATCGGTTCCATCCATGACGACGACCACCGGGGAGGACGCGAAATGGTCGGAATTGAGCATCTCCACGTCCAACCCCACCACTCGGGCATACTCCTCGGCGGCGGGAAGCCCGTTGATTTCCTTGACCACACGGTGGGTGACATCGGCTTCCGTGACCACCAGCCGGTCTTCCTCGCTGGCGAAGTGCTGGGTCTTGAACGCCAGGAAGGGCAGCGGCGTATGAACCAGAAGCAGGACCGCCGCGTCCGAATGGAACGCAGCTTCGTGGTAGACCCAAGTCCGCTCGAATTTGAGATCGTCCCCGGCCGAGCCGCCGATCAGCGACATGCCGCCGAGACCGCTCTGGACAGCCCGCACCACCTGTTCTTCCCGCACCGACAGGCCGTCGATCAGGAGCAGGGCAAAGGTATTGCGCGACGATGCCGACGCCGCCTCGTTCCGCAGTCGCCCCCAAAGTGCTGCCGCCGCGTCGTGACCCGAGGACATGTCAAAATTCTGGAGCGGTTCCATGCGGCAACTGATCGCCGTGGCGGCAGCCCGATTGAAACTGGCACCAACCAGACTGTGGTTGGAGTAGCCCCCGGCTCCGATCTCGCCCGCTGTGGTGCAGCCGACGAGCTGAATGCCCGGGAAAAGGCGATTGAATTCCTCAGCGACGACGTCCAGATCGTAGTGGCTGGAACAAAAGAAGATCACCAGCCCCATGTCCGCCTGGGAAACACCGGCGAAGAATTCCTGTACGGCTTCCCGCGGGTCGGATTGCACCGATTTGGCACGGCAAATCTTTGGTTCTGTCCCCATCGCCGAACTCCTTCCCGAGTGTCCGCATTCGGAATCACGCGATCATACTATGACGGGAAATTAGCCCAATACTGACTTTATGATTTTTCTGATTTTTCTGATTTTTCCTTGAAAAAATTTACTTTTTCACCAGAATCGGGAGGGTCGTCCGAGCTCTCCGCCGTACTGCTCCTACCGCCCAGATCCTCAGGCTACAATCGGGCCCCCAGGATCGTCGCCCTCGACGAGTCGCCATGCATTCGATAGACATCAGCGAAGAAGCCGGAGTTCGTTACCTTCACTTCGGTTCCGACTGGATCCAGGGTGCCATGCGTATTGCCCGCCCCTGGGCTCTGGAGCTGATCTACACCCGGGAACTGATGGCGGGCCTGCTCCTGCACGCCGACGGCGACTGGCCTAAACGGGCGCTGCTGGTGGGGCTGGGGGCCGGTTCTCTGGCCAAGTTTCTCTACCGCCATCGTCCGGAATGCCGCATCACCGTGGTCGAGATCGACCCTAGAATCGAATGGACGGCCCGCCAGTATTTCAAGCTGCCCGACGATCCCCGGCGCCTACGGGTGGTCATCGACGACGGCGCCCGTTACCTGGCCGCCAGCGGCGAGATCCAGGATCTTATCGTTGCCGATGGCTTCGATGCCGACGGCCGAGCCGGAGTCCTCGATACCCTGCCCTTTTATCAGGTCTGTCGCGCCCGCCTTTCCGATCGCGGGCTCCTGGCGGTCAATCATCTGGGACGCAATCGGGGCTACCGGGCGAGCCTGGAGCGCATCGCGACGGCCTTCGATGGCCGGACCGCCGCCTTCCCTTCTTGCGATAGTGGCAATGCGATCACTTTCGCCGCCGCCGGCGAGCCCCTGGACAACGATCTGGAAACGCTGCGGGAGCGCGCCAAGGCCCTCAAGGCCGCCACCGGCCTTGATTTGCTGCCTACCTTGAGCCGCCTCCAGATGGCGAACAGCCTGCCTGGAGGCCGGCTGCGCCTTTGACGCCGGAAAAGCGAATTACTACTAAAGTAATAACAAATTCGCCTGAATTTGGTAATATTCTCCCAGCGCTTCAGGAAAATCGAAGGTCGTAAGGCCTGATAACGACATAAATTCGGAGAGAAATCATGCAAACGGGAGTGTCCGTCCGGGCTCGTCTGATCACGCTATTGGTCGCCACCTTTGTTGCCCTCGTCGTCGTTTCGGGGGCGGGTATCCTCGGAATCCAGAAAACCGGCGCCATGCTGCATCAGATCAGCGTGGTGCGGCTTCCCTCCATCGTCGGTCTGGAAATGATGCGCGAGGGGCAAACGGCCATCCGGTCGGAAAACCGCAAGATTGCCTCTCTTTTCAGCCAACCCGAGCGGTGGAACCTCATTTCGGCCGCACTCTCCCATCGCAAGGACATCTGGTCCCGCGCCGAAAAGGGCTGGGCGATCTACGAGCCGCTACCCCAGACCGCCGAGGAAGAAGTCCTCTGGAAACAGTTCGTCCCCGAATGGAATTCCTGGAAGGCTGCCGACACCCGCCTGGGCGAAATTGCGGCCCGCCTTGCCGCCACTAGCGACGAAGCCGCCCGCGTCGGGCTCCAGAAGGAGTTTCTCGCTGCGCTGGATACCGCCTCTCCCTTGATTGGCAAGGCGTCCGAAACCCTGGCGAAAATTGTCGACCTCAATATTGCGGTTGCAGAAGACGCCAGGAAAGAAGCCGATTCCAGCAGCCGAACCTTGCTGGTGGTCATGCTTGGTGCCGCGCTGGCCGCCATGGCGATCGTAGTCGCGCTGGGGTTGCGTACCACGGCCGCCATTCTCCGCACCTTGGGCGGCGAACCCGATGCCGCGCGCACCGCTGTTGCCCGCATCGCCGAGGGTGATCTGCGGCAGAACCTCTCCGTCCAGCCCGGCGACCGGGAAAGCCTGATGGCGCGCCAGCAGCAGATGCAGGAAAGCCTGCGCGGCATGATCGGGGGGATTACCGCTTCCGTCGCCCGCACCGAGGAGGCGGCCTCGGCCCTGGCCGGCGCCTCGTCGCAGGTTGCCACCGCCTCCGCGGATACCAGCGAATCGGCCTCGTCGATGGCCGCCTCGGTCGAAGAGATGTCGGTCAGCATCAATCAGGTTTCCGACAATGCCCGCGACGCCCTGAACACCGCCGAGCAAGCCGGCCAGCTGTCCAAGGACGGCGGACGGGTGATCGAGGAAGCGATCGCCGAAATCAACACCATCGCCAATACGGTGCGGGCAACGGCGGTCAACATGAATTCCCTGAGCGAGAGTTCGGCCCGGATATCCACCGTCGTCCAGGTGATCAAGGACGTTGCCGACCAGACCAATCTGCTGGCCCTCAATGCCGCCATCGAGGCCGCCCGGGCCGGCGAGGCGGGCCGCGGCTTTGCCGTGGTCGCGGATGAGGTCAGGAAGCTCGCCGAGCGCACGGCCAGTGCCACCGGCGAAATCAGCAACATGATCGAGAAGATCCAGCACGACACCGCAAGCTCCCTGCACCAGATGGAATCGGCCGTCAGCCAAGTGGATCGGGGCGTCGATCTGGCCGGTCAGGCGGGGTCGGCGATTCACGAAATCCGCGAAAGCGTGGGGCATGTGCTCCAGGCGGTCACCGACATTGGCGACGCCATCCGGGAACAAAGCGTCGCCAGCCAGCAGATTGCCCATCGCGTCGAGCGGGTTGCCCAATCGTCCGAGGAAAACAACGCAGCGGCCCAGCAGACGGCGGAATCGGCGCGCACTCTCACCGCCCTTGCGGCGGAATTGCGCTCCAGCGCCCAGCGCTTCCGGACCTGATCCGAAACCGGGGCCGCCCTTGGGAGGCGGCCCCAATCCGGAGTATCCTGCATCGTCCCAGGATTTCTCCGATGCCCGACCTTCTGCTCCTCATCCTCTGGCCCCTGCAGGTCTTCGCCTTCAATCCGCTGCTCTGCGCCATTCTGGCCGGAACCTTTTCCATCCCGGTCTTCCTGCCCCTTTATTCGCCCTCCAGCCGGCTTGCGCTCGCCTGCTGCGCCCTCCCTTGGTGGGCGTTCTGCCTGCGCGAAGCGACGATTGCGCCCGACGCCCTGAGAACCGATCTGGCCGCCTACGGACTTGTCCTGGTAATCGCAGCGGTCGTGGGCGCTTGGCATCTCGCTCGCGGCCATCGCCGCCGAGCCCCGCCGGAATCGCCGACCCCCTGGCGCCAGCGGAGCGTCCTGCGCCGACGCTGAAGCCATGGCCGTCCAAGCCATCCTCCGCATGGGCGACGCCCGCTTGCTCGAGCCGGCGGCGCCCGTTGCCGCCTTCGGCACTCCCGAACTGGCTGCCCTGATCGCCGACCTTTTCGACACGATGACCGCCGCCGGCGGAGTCGGTCTCGCCGCCCCCCAGATCGGCGTAGGGCTGCAGGTGGTGATCTTCGGTTTCGACAAGAGCGAGCGTTACCCCGACGCCCCGCCGATCCCCCGGACCGTCCTGGTCAATCCGGCCATCCTGGCCTTGGGAGAAGACGAGGAGGAAGGCTGGGAAGGCTGCCTCTCGGTCCCCGGCCTGCGCGGCGTGGTGCCGCGCTGGCGCCGCATCCGCTACACCGGCTTCGACCCGGCCGGAAACCCCATAGACCGTGTAGCCGAAGGCTTCCACGCGCGAGTCGTCCAGCACGAATGCGACCACCTGATCGGGAAGCTCTTCCCCATGCGGGTGAGGGATTTCACCCGCTTCGGTTTCACCGCCGTGCTGTTTCCGGATTTAAGCGCCGGGACCGATTAGATCGGCCACCACCGTGACCAGGGCTTCGCCCAGGCGGCGGTGTTGTTCCGCGTCGAGATGGACGCCATCCACTGTGCTGGCGGGGGTCACCGTCCCGGCATCGAAATAGGCGCAGCCGAGGGTGAAGGCCACTTCCCGCAGCGCTGCCGCCAGGCCCAAGGACTTGGCCTCGCCCCCCGCAAATTTGGGGCCGACCGGACCCCGGGGATCGTCGAAAGGAGGCGGCGCGACGACGAGCACCGGCGGGACGGGCATGCCGGGCTCGATGGGTGCCGAGCGGATGGCCTGAACCAGGGCGGCCACGCCTTGGGCGGAATGCCACGCGCTGTGGGGATGCATGGACTGGAAGTCGTTGGTTCCGAGAACCAGGATCACCAGTTCCAGAGGAGAATTGACTTCGATGCGCTGTCCAAGACCGTCTATTCCCCGCCGACCGGGTTTGAAGGGATCGTCCCACACCGTGCGGCGGCCGTTGAGACAGTCCTCTATGACGCGAACCTCGAGCCCGCGACCGACCAGTCCGGTCTCCAGGACCCCCGGCCAGCGGGTCGCGAAATCGAATCGCCGACGGGTTCCCGGAACGATCCCCCAGGAGAGGGAATCGCCGTAGACGAGGATTTGCCGCATGGCCGCTCTCCTTTACGTGTTCCGACGATGATGACGCCATTGCCGGCGCCCCGCAAGCTTCAAGACGCGAACGGGTCGACGAAATTCCGGTCCACTCGCCATGGCCCCCATTCTCCTCCGCCCCGCCGACTGTCGCCCATCGGAAATCACTCCCCGCGCCGTGTTCGAAGGCCGGCGCGATTTCCTGCGCGCAGGTTTGGGGATGGTCGCCGGCAACCTCGTTTCCCGGGCTTGGGGAGAAACACCGGCCCACCGCGGCGCCCCCCTGGCCACGAACCTGCACAGCCCCTACTCGACGGCCGAAAAGCCTACTCCCTACACCGACGTCACCAGCTACAACAACTTCATGGAATTCGGCGTCGGCAAGCTGGACCCGGCCCGCAACGCCCACCGCCTGCCCACCCAGCCCTGGACGGTCACCCTCGAGGGGCTGGTCAGGAAGCCGCGCACCCTGGACCTCGACGACATCCGCCGCCTCGCTCCGCTGGAGGAGCGCATCTACCGTCTGCGCTGCGTCGAGGGCTGGTCCATGGTCATCCCCTGGATCGGCTTTCCCCTCGACGCCCTGTTGCGCCAGGTCGAACCCCTGGGCAGTGCCCGCTTCGTCGAATTCGTCTCCTACTACGATCAGGCCCGCATGTCGTTGCCCTTCTTCGTCGTCCTCGAATTTCCCTACGTCGAGGGCTTGCGCCTGGATGAAGCGCGCCATCCCCTGACCCTGCTCACCCTGGGCCTCTACGGCGAGGTCCTGCCCAACCCCAACGGCGCTCCGCTACGGGTCGTCATTCCCTGGAAATACGGTTTCAAGAGCGGCAAGTCCGTCGTCCGCGTCCGCTTCGTCGAGGACCAGCCCCTCACCACCTGGAATCGAGCGGCACCGCGCGATTACGGCTTCTATGCCAACGTCAATCCGCAGGTCGACCATCCCCGCTGGAGCCAGGCCAAGGAGCGCCGCATCGGGGAATTCCTGAAACGCGACACGCTGCCCTTCAACGGCTACGGCGAGCAAGTCGCCGGCCTCTATGCCGGAATGGACCTCGCCCGGAATTATTAAACGCCGGCCACCGCTTTGCTGCGTTGCAATATTCTGCGACCTGTCTTAGGATGGGGTTCATATTCAGACGTGGTTCAAGTCGTTGTGCATTGCACTTCCCCGGAGACCCGCCCATGACCGCTCCCCAGCGCATCTTTGACGTCAGCGATTTCGTCCAGCCTTCGGCCGGTGACCCCATCCGTTCGGTCCTCCTGGAAACGCCGGATTCGGTGATTGTCGTGTGGCACGCCCACCCCGGCCAGGAAATCGCCGCCCATCGCCATCCCGCCGGCCAGGACACCTGGATCGTCATTTCCGGTTGCGCCGATTACTTCCAGGGCAATGGAGTCTGCCGCCCCCTCAGCAAGGGACAAGTGGCCGTGGCCCGACCCGGAGAGGTCCATGGCGCCCTCAACGTCGGCGACGAAGGCTTCGTCTTCGTGTCGGTGGTGTCATCCAACGCAGCCGGATACGAACCGACCGATCCTTAACACGCCGCTCCACCGGGCGGCCCGGCGCTTGGTCGGAAACCGTTACAATCCGTCGCAATTCCCGCGACGTCTTGCGTCATAATGAAAAAAAACCGGCACCCTTAGCCGGATGGACGTTTGGGCGAGCCCATGTCCGAACGCCCCCGTTTCTCGGCTGCGGCGTCCCCCGCCGCTCATCCGGTCCTGCCGTCACCGGACCTTCTGAGCTTCCTCCCGCTTCGCCCGTGCGAATGGCGGACTTTTTCGCAGGAGACAGAATGACTCACGATCCTTTGGCAACGCTCTCTCTATTGCCGAGCTGGCCCCTCCACCTGGATAACGCCTTCTGGTTTGCCCTTCTGCTCGTGGTGGCTCCCCTGGCGGGAGAATTCGTCTTCCGCTACCTGCGCTGGCCCCGCATCGTCGGCTATACCCTGATCGGCCTGTTCGCGTCGGTGATCGATTTCGACACCAGCGGCCTGCAGATTCCCGCCTTGCTGCAGCGAGCGCTCGAAGTCGCCCTCGCAGTCCTGCTCTTCGAGCTGGGCAACCGCATCAATCCGCGCTGGCTGCTGGCCAATCCCTGGCTGATCGCCACCAGCCTCGCCGAAGCCGGCCTGACCTTCGTTGCCGTCACCGCCATGGCGCACACCCTGGGCCTCGGCTTGGGCAGTTCCATGGCCGTAGCGACGGTCTGCATGGTCAGTTCGCCGGCAGTCATCATGCGCGTCGCGGCAGAAATGAATGCCCGTGGCCAGGTCACCGAGCGGCTTCTGCTCCTCTCCGCCCTGAACACCATCTACGCGGTCGTCGCCCTCCAGGTACTGTTGGTGGCGCTTGGTGTCGTGGACGCCGGAGACCCCTGGAACGCGGCCCTCAACCCGCTCGCCACCTTGGCTCTCTCGTTCATCCTGGCTCTGCTCCTGGCATCCGCAGTCGGATTCGCCCAGCGCCGGATCGACGTCAGCGACGAGAACGGAGCCCTGTTGTTGCTCGGCCTCCTGTTCCTGGCCCTCGCCCTCGTTCAGACCCTGGGGGCCTCGCCTCTGTTGGTGCCGCTCCTCGCGGGAATACTGCTGCGCAGCCGGGATCCCCGTCCCCGCCTTTGGCCACGGCATTTCGGCACCGCCGGGGGAGCCCTGGTCGTGCTGCTGTTCGTGGTCAACGGCATGGCCACCGACTGGCGACTGATCGTCGGCGGCGGCCTCGTTGCCCTGGTACTCCTGGTGATCAGAGCAGCCACCAAGATCGCTTCCACCGTCCTTCTGGGGCGCCGCTCGGGGCTCTCGGTCCGCCAGTCTGCGGCCCTGGGCATCGCCCTGCTGCCCATGTCCGGCATCGCGGTCTTGCTGACGACCAGCCTGCACCAGGCGTTTCCCGAATTCGGCACGCGAGTGGCCTCGGCCTTGATCGGCGCCATTACGGTCATGGAGATCGTCGGCCCCTTGGCCACCCAGTGGGCGCTCAAATTCTGCCGCGAGGCCAATCTGACCCGGGGAGGCCGCCATGCTTGAGCCCTTCGCCGCTTCCCGCTGCCTGACCCTGGGTGTCGAACTCGAGCTCCAGCTTGTCAGCACCTACGACTACGATCTCGTCCCGGTCGCCCACGATCTGCTGCGCGTCCTCGACCAGCAGGGGTTCAAGGGCGACGTCAAACTGGAAATCACCGACAGCATGATCGAGGTGGCCACCGGCATCTGCAAGGATTATGCGGAGGCAGCGGAACAATTGGCCGCCTTGCGCGAAGGCCTGCTGCGGGCTGCCCGCCGTCTCGACATCGGCATTTGCGGAGGTGGCGTCCATCCCTTCCAACACTGGAGCGAACGGCGCATCTCCGAAGGCCCCCGTTACAAGCAGTTGAACGATCTCTACGGCTACCTCGCCAAGCAATTTACCGTCTTCGGTCAGCACGTCCATATCGGCTGCCCCGGGCCCGACGAAGCCCTTCTGCTGCTCCACGGACTGTCCCGCTACATTCCGCACCTGATCGCCCTGTCGGCGTCCTCACCCTATGTCCAGGGAGCGGATACCGGGTTCGACTCGGCTCGGCTCAACTCTATTTTCGCTTTTCCCCTGGCAGGTCGTGCTCCCTTCACCCTGACCTGGGCCGAGTTCCAGGACTATTTCGCCAAGATGGCCCGCACCGGGGTCGTCAACAGCATGAAGGATTTCTACTGGGACATCCGACCCAAGCCCGAATTCGGCACCATCGAGGTGCGCGTCATGGATACTCCCCTGACCGTGACCAGGGCAGCCCAATTGGCGGCCCTGATCCAGACCCTGGCCCGCTGGTTGATGATCGAAAAGCCTTTCCGCCCGGCCGAAGACGATTACCTGGTCTATACCTTCAACCGCTTCCAGGCCTGCCGTTTCGGGCTGGATGGCGTCTGGGTCGACCCGGCGAGCGGCGAGCAGTTGTCTCTCGGCGACGAGGTGGCCCGCCTGATCACCCGTATCGGCCACCATGCGGTTGAACTCGGCAGCGATGCCGCCATCGCCGAGCTGGCCGCCAACGCCCGCGCCCGCCGCAACGACGCCCGCTGGCTCCGGGAACACCATGCCAACGACCCTCTGCTGGCCGAACTGGTGCGTCAGCAGTGCCTCGTCTGGGCGGATGCATGAATGCCGGTGGCCCACGCCCGCTCCGCATCGGCCTTTCCGCCCGGCTCATGCACACGCCGCCGCGGGAACTCAACTTTCCCGGCAAGACGCTGCAATATCTTGAGCAATCCATCGCCCACTGGGTGATGTCCCACGGCGCATTGGTCTTCATGGTCCCGACGATCGAAAGCGGCGGCGGGGTCCAGCGCAGCGCCATCTCGGTCAGCAGCTATGTTCGCGAATTGGATGGGCTGATCCTCCAGGGCGGTGCCGACATGGCCCCGGAAACCTACGGCAGCAAGCCCTTGCGCGACGAATGGAGCGGCGACCGCATTCGCGACCGCTACGAGATCGAGCTCTTCTGGGAATTCGTCATCCAGGGCAAGCCCGTGCTGGGAATCTGTCGCGGTTGCCAGCTGATCAACGTCGCCCTGGGCGGAACTCTGATCCAGGACATTCCCACCCTGCGCCCCGAAGCTGCGCGTCACGCCGAGCCTTCCCTCTACGACGCCCACCAGCATGAAGTGATTCTGATCCCCTACACCCGCCTGGCTGAACTCTATCCGGACCAGAATCACGGCCGGGTCATCAGCATCCACCACCAGGCGATCGAGCGTCTGGGCAACGATCTTCTGGTCGAAGCCCAATCCGGTGACGGCATCATCGAAGCGATACGCTGGAGGGGGTCGGGCTATGTCGCAGGCTGCCAATGGCACCCGGAATTCCATCACAGCGGCGCCGATCTCCTCGACAGCAGCCCCATCGTGCTCGATTTCCTGGCAGCGGCCAAGGCAGCACGGCCCGTCCCTTGAGACCGTAGCGCGGACGGGGAATGGAAGCCCAGGCCGTTACTTGGCCTCCGGTTGCGCGAGCCAGCGCAGCACGGTTTCATACAGGGTCTCAGGCTCGATCGGCTTGCTGACGAAGTCGTTCATCCCGGCTTCCAGGCAGCGCTGGCGATCGCCCACAAAGGCGTTGGCGGTCATGGCCACGATGGGGCGTCCCGACCAGTCCGGCAGCCGCCGGATTTCCCGCGTGGCCGTCAGTCCATCCATATGGGGCATCTGCATGTCCATGAAGATCAAGCGATAGTCCGACCGCGCTTGGGCCTGGGCAACGCCTTGGACGCCGTCGCCGACGACGTCGACGACCAGTCCCACATCCTCCAGCAGGGTAGCGGCGATTTCCTGGTTGATCGGCTCATCTTCGACCAGAAGGATGCGCGCCCCGGAATGCTTGAGCTTCAAGAGCTTGGCCGGATCGGCATCCGCCGGGAGCTTGGCGGGCGATAGCGGACCGCGCATCTCGAACCAGGCGGTGAACCAGAAGGTGCTCCCCGTGTCCGCATTGCTCCGCAACCCGGCCTCGCCACCCATCAATTCCGCCAGGCGTTTGACTATGCTCAATCCGAGACCGGTGCCGGAAATCGCCCCCACCGCCCCACCCCGCCGAAAGCGTTCGAAGAGGTGCTCGCGCATTTGCGGCGCAACGCCCGGTCCGCTGTCCTCGACCTCGGCCAGCAGCAGGACTCGCCCTTCGGATTCGGCCTGACGGCTGATGCAGATACGGACAAATCCGGAAGGGGTGTATTTCACCGCGTTCGATGCCAGATTGAGCACCGCCTGCAGGTAGCGGGTCGCATCGCCCCAGACCAGGTAGCCGAGGCCGGGACAGGTCACCGAAAAATCGAGCCCCTTTGTCCTGGCGCGATCGATGAGCATGATCTGCAGCCGCTCGCCGATTTCGGCCAGGTCGAATTCCTTGGGATGAAGTTCGAAGCGTTCCGCCTCGATACTCGACAGATCGAGGATATCGTTGATGACTTCGAGCAGGTGGTTTGCCGCAGTGCCGATCTTGCCCACCATGGCGCGGTGCTCCGCCTGGTCAAGCCGATTTCCCAGAATATGGGTCAGTCCGAGGACCGCATTGAGGGGCGTCCTGATTTCGTGGCTCATGTTCGCGAGAAAATTGCTCTTGGCGCGGCTTGCGTCCTCGGCCCGCCGATTGGCCTCCTCCAGCGCTTCCAGCTGCTCGTGCAAGCGGGTGACGTCGACATGGCTGCCGACCATGCGGACCGGCCGGCCTTCGTCGGCCCATTCGACCACCAGTCCGGAACAGATGACCCAGACCGTCGAACCGTCCCGATGACGATAGCGCACCTCCCGGGAGTAGGGCTCCGAACCTCGGCTGGCGACATGTCGATCGAGGAGTTCGAGTAGCGCCTCGAGATCGTCGGCAAATAGGAGCGATCGCCACGATTCCTCGGTATTGGGCAGTTCGTCCTCGGCGTAACCGAGCATCTGCTTGAACGTTGCGCTCAGGTATTTCGATCCGGTCCCGAGATTCCAGTCCCAGTAGCCGACCATGCTGGTATCGAGCACCTTCTGGAGCACCGCCAGCTCCTGCTCCAGCGCGATTTTCCTGGTTTCCTGCTCGCCGGCCAGCCGGCGGGCGGTGACGTCCTCCGTGACGATCAGGATGCCGCCGATCTCGCCGGAGACCGACCGCCAGGGCAGAACTTCCCAATGCAGCCACTGCACGCGCTTGTCGGCACGGACGAATTGGTCCTCCGCGGCGCTGATGGTCTCGCCCGCCAGCGCACGCTGATGGACCGCCTTCCATTCGTCGCCGATTTCCGGGAAGACTTCGTAATGAGAACGGCCGATCAGATCGCGCTCGCCCAGGCGATAGTCCTCCAGCCACCTGCCGCTGGCAGCGACATAACGCATGTCGCGATCGAACATGGCAGCGGCCAGCGGCAGCGCTTCGACGAAGGTCCGCAAGCGGGCTTCGCTCTGCTGCAACGCTATGCGATTGCGATGGATCTCGGTCACATCGACCACCGAGGCAAGAGCGACCCGCTTCCCGTCGAGATCGAAGCTGCTCAGGCTGATGGCGGCCGGGAAAAGGCTGGCATCACGGCGCCGTCCGAACATGTCGGACCGGCCCGCCATATTGCGCGCCTGTTCGCTTCCGCCGAGGAATTCCTGGCGCATGGCGGCGTGGCCGGGCCGCAGGCCATCGGGCACCAGCGTTTCAATGGCGATGCCCGACATCTCGCCCGGACCATAGCCGAACATCGCCTCGGCAGCCGGATTGGCAAGCAGTATGGTTCCCTCGCGATCCGAGACGAGCAGTCCCTCCAGACAGGCCTGCCAAACCTTGCCAAAGCGCAGCTCGCTGGCCAGCCTGGCCTGTTCAAGACGATGGAGCTCGGTGATGTCGGAAAAACTGAGTACCGTTCCGGCAATTGCCGAATCTTCGTCGCGATAAGGGTCGATACGCATCAGGTAATGGTGTTCGCCGCGGCCGACTTCCTCGACGTGGGACTCGCCGGTCGCGACTACTCGCTCGACAAGCTCTCTCAGGGTGGGCAGGGTCAACTGGCAGGGGATGCCGTAAATCAGTTGGCCGAAATCGGTTCTGACCAGCCCGAAAATCCGCGTGGCGAGATCGTTGAAGCGCAGGACATGCCCCTCGCGGTCCAGAACGACCAGGCTCATGCGCACCGAATTCTGAATATTGCTCAGGGTCACGCTGAGTTGGGTCGCCTCGTGGGATTTTTGCCGCAATTCGTCATTGAGGGTGGTCAGTTCCTCGTTGGAAGCCTGCAATTCCTCGTTGGAAGCCTGCAATTCCTCGCCCGAAGCCTGCAATTCCTCCTGCATGGACTGGAGCTCTTCATTGGAAGCTTCGAGATTCTCGATGACATGGTGAAGCTGCTCCCGGGTGTCCGCGAGCTCCTGGCGCAGCCTTTGCACCTCTACGGCCTGCAGTCCATCCGATTCACGCGCCGCGCCGTCAGCGGATCTCGCCTCGCCGGCTTCCTCAAGGATGAGGAGAAAGCCCGATTCGACGGATTGCTCCCGCGGCTCGATGCGCCGCAGAATGGGCCGCACGCGTGCGACCCCCTCACCGGTGCCGACCATGACCGCCAGGCCCTCGAGGCTGGGCAGCCTCTCCTGGACCAGGCGATAACACATCGCCTTGAGCTCGCTGGCCAACTCGGGCCGGCAGAGCGAATACACCGCAAAATCCACTGCCCCCGGCGGCAGGCTGAAGAATATCTGGCCATGGCCGAAGAAATGAACGGGCTCGAAGCGTCCATTGAGGACCACTCCCGGGGGAGCGTATTCGGTCAGCGTATGGCGCGCGGCGGCGACCATATCTTCGCGGGAAGGACTGCTGGAAGGGCTCGTCATGGGCATATGACTCAAAGGTTTTGGCCAGGATGACCGGGGAAGTCGCAGGATGGCATCGACCGATCCGGAGCGCCGCCGAAATATCTTCAAGGCGCCATCAATGGGTTCGAATCCGGAATCCCGGATTCCGACGGATTCGGATTTTCCCAGCAGCAGGAGTCCGCCCGGACCCAGGGCGTAGGCGAAACTCTGGACAAGCTCAGCTTGCTGCTTGGGCGTCAGATAGATCAGGAGGTTGCGACAACTCACCATGTCCAACTTGATGAACGGGGGATCCGCCGTGACGTCGTGCAGCGCGAAGACGCACAGCTCGCGCAGCCAGTGGACCACCTTCCATTCGTCGCCTTCCCGCCGGAGCCAGCGCAGGCGGCGCTCGGGCTCCAGCACGGCCGTTTCCGCGGCGGAGTAGAACCCGGTTCGCGCGTGGGCCAGGGCAGCCTCGTCGATGTCGGACCCGATCACGCGAACCGCATAATGGCCGATTGCGTCGCCGAGGATTTCGGCCAGCAACATGGCCAGGGAATACACTTCCTCACCGGTGGCGCAACCAGGAACCCAGAGCCGGATCGAGTCTCCGGGCCGCTTGCGACCGATCAGTTCGCGCAGGTGCTGCTCCACCGCCGCGAACGCCTGAGGATCGCGAAAGAACGACGATACCGAAATCATGAAACACTGCTGCAGACGCAACGGCTCGTCGCCATGGGCATCGACGTACTGGATGTATTCGGGAAGAGTCTTGATGCCCAGGCTCAGATGGCGCCGACGGGTCTGGCGATGCAGCGTCGCCTCCTTATAGCGCGACAAATCGATTCCCGATACCTCGCTCACGCGCCTGAACAGCTGGACATAGGCCTCGACGTCGGCGGAATCGTGCTCCTCAGGTCTCTTTGCCCAAGAGTGCACTTCGGTTCCTAGCCAGACGGCGATCGAACCGATGGATCCGATACGATCCACGCAGCCAGACGCGATCACCGAGCGCGGCATGCCGGGCTGCAAGGCTTCTTCCGGCAATTGGGCAAGGACGCGGCCACCGGCCGCCTTGACGGCAAGGGCACCGATCGTCCCATCCGATCCAGCGCCCGAGAGCACGACGGCAATCGCCTTGGCGCCGAACCCGTCCGCGCAGGAGCGAAAAAAACGATCTACTGACGGGCCAATCAGGGAGCCGGCCAGCCGATCGGGAAGGGAGAAATGTCCGCAACGAATTTCGAGGTCGTGCCCCGGCGGCGCGACGTAGACATGACCGGGAGCCACGGCGAGACCTTCGCTCGCGGCAACGACCGGCAGCGGTGACGCCTTGGCGAGAATTTCGACCAGCATGTTGTCATGGTCCGGCGCTTGGTGCTGGACGATGACATAGGCTTGGCCAATTCCCGGGTCCAAGCCGCGAAGCAATGGCAGCAGCGCGTGCAATCCCCCCGCGGAAGCTCCGATCGCGACGAGCAGGAAATCCCCGGTCCTCTCCCCTTCGACCAATGGAGCGTCCTCCCGAAAAGCGGCATCTTAGCGCATGCCAGGCGCAAAATCATGCCCGGTGGCTGCAATGGCTACCGCTGCCGCGTGAGCCCCAGGGCGCTCGCCGCAGCTTCACCGCCGGGCGAAGCTTGGCGACGGCGCAGCACCGGAGAATCCAGGCGCGGCGCTCGGCTCGTTGAAGACGCCTCCTCCCGCAGCCCGGCGTTCTCGATACGAAAGCGGCCCATCCGCCGGGATCCATGAATCTATCTCGCGGAAGGCTTGAATAAGCCTCGCCCCAGCTGCTCTGCGCCCTCGGCAGAATCGGTGCTCATCGTCTTGGAGATGATCATGGCTCCCGAATCTGCCTCCCGCACCCTCGCCTACTTCCTGCTCGGAATTCTCGGCGCGGTCCTGTTTGTCGCCGTGGCCCGGGCCACCGATCAGCGCCGGATGGTTGGCTACGATCCCGCCGAATCCCTGGTCGCCGCCTGCGGCGCGCGCGCCCCGACTTTCTTTACCGATCGAGATCGCCTTGCGGTGTATGTGGAAAGCGCCCAAGGCCGGGTGGCCGGCCAGCCGGTACACCGGAGCGGCGAAGTCCTGGCCCTGGAGTGCCGACGTGCCGAAGGCGTGGTGGCAATCGTCACCGACCGCGGCGAAATTCGCCTGCGCCTCGTCGGCGTTACTCCTCAAGCGCTGGCACTCGTTCCCTGAGGCCCTTCCCGGAAGGCGGCCACCAACCAGTCCACAAAGGCCATGATCCAAGGTTTCTCCCGGGAGTCCGGGGCGAGAACCACATGGTAGCCGCGGTCCCGGCAGGTTACGGGAAAAGGTTGGACCAGGCTCCCCGCTGCCAGATACGACTCGGCGAGCTTTCCGACGCTGAGGGCGACGCCGTTCCCGGAGGCGGCCGCTTCCAGCATCAGGAGAGCGTCGTCGAACTGGACGCCGCTCGTGGGTTCCGGCCAGTCGAGTCCGGCGGCTTCGAGCCACGGTTTCCAGGGCATGCCGGTGGGGCGCAATCGCAGGAGGGTGGCCCGGGCCAGGTCGGCGGGGCGTTCGAGACCCCCGACGCGTCCCGGATAGTCCGGAGCGCAGACCGCAGTGAGCACCTCGTCCGAAAGCTTGTAGGCCACCAGCCCCGGCCAGAAACCGGCACCGTAGCGCAATCCCAGGTCCATTTCTCCCGACTTGATGTCGGCGCAGCGCATGGACGACGAAAGGATGAGGTCGATGTCCGGATGCCGGCGCTGGAAATCCGCCAATCGGCCGACCAGCCACTTGGCGCCGATCCCCGGGGCGACGCTCACCTTGAGGGTATGGCGTACTGCATGGACGATGCCCCGGGTCGCCGCCTCGATCTCGGCCAGCGCCCGACGAACTGCGCCAAGATAGGTCTCGCCTTGAGGGGTGAGGGCGACGGCGCGGTTGATGCGCAGGAAAAGCTTGACTCCCAGATCGCCTTCCAACTGCCGGATACGATGGCTGATGGCCGACTGGGTGACGCAGAGTTCGTCGGCGGCCCTTTGGAAGGACAATTGGCGGGCGGCGGACTCGAAGGCAGCCAACGCGTGGAGCGGAGGCAAACGGAAGGCAGCCATGGTCAGGATGGACCGGCGGCGGGGCGGCCCCGCAATTGACCGGGTGCGAGGTGCAGGGTTTTGAGTGTCAGTCGGCGCAGGGCTGTGGCGTCCGCGTAGCCGACCCGGCTCGCGATTTCCGCCACCGGCAGACGGGTGGTTTCGAGCAGATGGCGAGCGCGGCGCAGGCGTACCGCCTGGACCACGCCCCCCGGCGTCTGACCAGTGGCTCGGCGCACCCGCCGGGCCAGGGTCTTTTCCGTCACGTGCAACTGGTCGGCAAGCACTGCCAAAGGCGGCACTTCGGGCAGGCACTGCTCGATCAGCCCCTCCAGGCGCTTGACCGTCTCGTCGGTATTCTGGAGATGAGACCAGGCCATGTAGCAGGACTGGGAAGGGCGCCCATCCATCAGCAGGTAGCGGGCCACCAGATCGGCAATCTCATGGCCGTAAGCCTCACCGATGAGGACGAGCATGAGATCCATCTGGGCCAGAGCCGCACCGGCGGTCACCACCGGACCGTCCCGTACCACCATGCGCGCGACATCGGGCCGGCAGGCCGGGTAGCGCCGCTGGAGCAGCCCGGCAAGACGCCAGTGGGTGGTCGCCGCCCGCCCGTCCAGGAGACCCGCTTCGCCCAGCACGAGGACGCCCGAGCAGGATGCCGCGACGAGGCCCCCACGGGCACCATGGGCGCGAATCCGGTCGATGACGCGCCGTGCATCCGGCAGCTCGAGCCGACCGGCGATGCGCTCCCAGTCGAAGCGCCCGTCGCCGCCATGCTGCAGGCTGGGATGGTCGAGTCCCAAGCCGGGGACGACCACCAGGGACGCTCCGAAATCCTCTGCCTCTCCGAGGGTCTGGGCAGGAATCAGAAGGCCGTTGGACAAGGGCACCGCGGCGCTGCTCCCGAACACCTTCCAGGACCGGGCCGGAGCCCCCAGGCTCGCGGCGATGCGGTTGGCCGCCCCGAGGGCGTCCAGAGTGACGGCAACGCTGGACGCCAAGGCCCAGTCGAGAATCGCGACAGTGAAATCCGGCATGTCTGTTTTAGCACTAAGAATGTCTAATTGGACAGTCGCATCATGACCCGATTGGAGTTGCAATGCAAGCCACGCCTTCATCGGAGTTGGCCATGTCTGCCCTCGGAACCTCTGCCTGGTCGCGCCGCACCGGCGGCAAGCTTTCCCCTGCCGACCGCTGGCGGCTTGACCTCCAGTTGATCGTCTCCCGCATCGGCCGGCTCGCCGCCAGCACCCGCCGCCGCCTAGGTCTCGACGACCGCCTGCTCGCCCAGGCCGATTCGGCCGACCTGGGCTTGCCCGACTGCGCCGATGCGCGGCGCACTCTGGAACACGCCCGCTTTCTGCTTCCCGGATGGCTCCTCCAGCACAGCCTGCGCACCTATGCCTGGGGTTCCGCTCTGGCCAGAAGCAGGCGCGTCGCCTACGACCGGGAGCTGCTCTTCGTCGCCGCGGCCCTCCACGACTTGGCGCTGGCCGAACCGCGCCGCGCCTGCGCGAGTCCCGCATGCTTTGCCGCGCGGGGCGCCGCCTCCGCCGGGCGTTTTGCCGATTCCCTGGGCTGGGCTGCGGAGCGCAGGCAGCGCCTGGAAGACGCCATCAGCCTGCACCTCAACGTTCGCGTGCCGCTGGCGGCCGGTGCCGAGGCCCACCTGCTCCATGCCGGAGCGGCACTGGACTGCATCGGCACCGGGCTGGCCGAGATCGCCCCGCAGACCGTGCAGCAGATCCTCGACCGCTATCCCAGGCAGGGCTTCAAGTCCCGCATCGCCGATGCCCTGGAGACCCAGGCCCGCACCCACGAGAGCACCCGGACCGGGTTTCTGCTGCGGCTCGGCTTCAGCGGCCTGATTCAAAGCGCCCCCTTCCCCGAGTAACCCATTGCCCCTCCTCTTTCCCGGAGCCCACCATGCCCTACCTCGCCCTCAAGATCAGCCGCCCACTTCCTGCAACGGCCGCCCGCCAGTTGGCCGGATCCCTGACCGGCCTCACCGTCGCCCTCCTGGGAAAAAAACGGGAAGTCACCGCGGTCGCCATCGAAACGGCCTCCCCCGGGCACTGGTTCGTCGGCGGCAATGAAGTCGATCCCTGCCCAGGCACTGCCTTCCACCTGGAAATCCTGATTACCGAAGGCACCAATACCGAACAGGAGAAAGCCGATTTCATCGCCGCCGCCTGGTCGGCGTTGGAAACAGCCCTGGGGCCGCTGGCCTCCGCGAGCTATTGCGTGATCCGGGACCATGACGGCAGGGCCTGGGGCTACGGCGGCATCACCCAGACCGCGCGGCGCCGCGCCGCCGCCGGCGCGAGCCTGTAAAGACATCCCCCTCAGGAAAGCCTACGCAGATGGGAAAGAAGCGATCGCCATTCCGCGGCGTAGATCCGGCGCCAATAGCGACCCGCCAGCCATGCGGCCAAAGCCCGCAGCCGGGAAGCCTCTCGCCGCTGGACCTTGGCGCGAATGCCGGCAACCAGAGACTTGCGGGCAAACCCCGTCCACACAGGAGGTGCCGGAGCGAGAAGATTCGGTCCGCAATAGGGAGCCACTTCGTCGAAAAAAATGTGCTCCAGAACTCCCGGCGCTACCCCGTCCAGGCGATCCGCCAGGGCAGCATAGTCAACGTCCTGATCGACGAACACTTCGGCCAAGACCTCCCAGAGGACTTCCCGCTCGGCCATGGATGGAGCGACCGGCGCCTTCAAGGAGTTTCAGCCCCCGCCGCCGATCAGATATGCGGCCAGCAGTTCGTCCTCCAGCACCAGCCCATTTCCCGTCCGGGTGAGGATGCCCGCACGTTTCAATTTTTCGAGGGCGGTGCGCACCCGGGCGACGGTTGGATTCGCTCCGGGCACAGCCGCCAGCCGGGAACGCGTCTCGCGCCCCAGGGGCGGCAGCCCTTGAGCAACCGCAGTGAGAACGCCCCGTTCGAAAGCATCCAGCGTATTGAGCAAGGCCTGCCATCCCGCAACCTGGCGGGCATCGGCCATGAAACTGGCGAGCCCGGCGTCAGGATCGGTCTCGCCTTCGGCAGACATGGTCTTGACGATATCCCTCATGAGGGCTGGCTTGCAGCCGATACGGGTGAAGAGGCGGCGCAGATCTTCCAGCCGCGGCGCCCTTCCCTGGTGCACTTCGGCAAAGCGATCGGTAAGACGCACCAGGAATTCATCCCCCAATACGGGAAAGGTGAGGAGCTGGGCAAACTGGTACATGGGGGTGCCGACGGCAGACAGGATGCGCGCCAGCCCCTCCTGGGACGACCCGGTCAATACCGCTTCGACCTGGTCCTGGCGCTTGTGGAGGACCGCCCGCAGGGTGGCAAGGAGATCGCCGCCCCGGGCCTGATCCGCCAGGGCCTGGGCTTCGTCGAGGAGCAGGAGGACGCGCCCTCCATGCTCCAGCCCAAGGCGGACGACGAGAGCATCGAAACGCAGGGCGGGATCGTCGGGAAGACCGCGGCGCCGGGGTTCGTCCCCGAGATCGATGCTCGCCCCCAGGGCGCCGATCTTCTTGACCTGGGTCCTCGCCAGACGGCCTATGGTTCCCGGGGGAACGGCAAGATCGTCGAGGGCTTCCTCCAGAGCATGATTGATCGCCTCCAGCGGTGCCGCCTTGTTCAGCCAGAGGTCGGCATAGACCGGAAGCAAGCCTTCGGTCCGGGCGATGGGAGCAAGATCGTGGTCGAGGAACCAGGTCTTGCCGACCCGACGCGGAGCAAAGAGGGCGAGCGGCCGCCCCGGCTGCGCGGCAAGCAGGGCAAGATAGCTGCGGGCCAGGTCCGGTCGATGGATATCGATGGTGTCGAAGCTGGACATGGCCTTATTGTGGCGCCCTGCGGAGAAATTCGCAATTGCTGTTTTATCGACAATCGACCGCAGGACCGCAAGCGAGCGGGCTCTCCTGGTGGAAGATAAACCCGTTTAGAATTCCTCTACCCATGAAAGGAGAATCACTGTGATTTCAATGCTATCGGCCAAGCCCCGCCAGCGGACCCTGGCTCCCATCGTATTCGCCACCCTTGCCGTTTCGACGGGCGCTGCTCTGGCCGGCGGATTCACCCTATCCAGTTCCGACATCAAGCCCGGCGGCCCGATCAAGCACGAACAGGTCTTCAACGGCTT
The DNA here is from genome assembly GCA_035345935.1 of Rhodocyclaceae bacterium. Lineage (GTDB taxonomy): Bacteria > Pseudomonadota > Gammaproteobacteria > Burkholderiales > Rhodocyclaceae > SSSZ01. The sequence goes on from DAORDK010000031.1 coordinate 25,569, forward strand.
CGGCTGCAGCGGCGGCAACGTCTCGCCGGCCCTGGCCTGGAAGAACGCTCCTGCGGGAACCCGAAGTTTCGCCCTCCTCGTCCATGATCCGGATGCCCCAACCGGAGGCGGCGGATTCTGGCATTGGCTGGTGGCCAATCTCCCCGCCGGGACCAGCGAACTCCCCGCCGGAGCAGGCAAAGGCGACGGTTCCGCCCTCCCCGCAGGAGCGGTACAGGTGAATACCGATTTCGGCGCCCCCGGTTGGGGTGGCCCGTGCCCGCCGGTGGGAGACAAGCCCCATCGCTATCATTTCACCGTCTATGCGCTCAAGGTCGATAAGCTCGACCTGCCTCCCGGGACTACCGCTGGGGTCGCGGGCTTCCTGATCAATGCCAACGCCCTCGGCAAAGCCACCCTCACGGGACGCTACGGGCGCAGCAAGTAAGCGGCCATGGCCGAACTCGGTCCGGTCGCCCGTACCGCCTACTACTGCTGTCTGCTGCGAGCGGCAGATGCGGCACGACCGGATCCCCTGTGCGGCGACCGGCACGCTGAGCGTTTCCTGGATGCGGCCATTCGGCGGGAATTGGCCCCCCTGCTTCGGTTCCGCGGGCCGAGCGAAAGCAACGTCGCCCGCCATCGACTGGTGGACGATCTGCTCCGCCAGGCCATCGCGGCCTGCCCCGAGCGACGCGTCTTCGTCGTGGGAGCCGGGTTCGACACCCGGGCGTTTCGCTTGCCCGGGGGGCGCTGGTGGGAGTTCGACGATCCTGCGCTGTTCGCTCTCAAGGAAGCGCAACTTCCGGCGGCGACGGCCCCCAACCCGCTGATCCGGGTTGCCGTCGATTTCGAACGGGAATCCCTGGCCACCCACCTGGAACCCCTGGCCGGCGACGACGAAGCGCTGGTCGTCCTGGAAGGGGTCAGCATGTACCTGCCCGACGCCGCCCTGACCGCGTTCGCCGCCACGTTGCGCCGTGCCTTGCCCCGGGCGATCCTGGTTTGCGACTTGATGACCCCTGCCTTCGATCGCCGTTTTGGCCGCGGTATCCGCCGCGAACTCGCGAGTCTTGGCGCCCGTTTCGCTCCCCGTAGCAGCCATCCCCGTACGGCCATCGAAGCCGCCGGCTATCGGGTCCGGCATTGTGCGTCCATCGTCGATCGAGCCCGGGAAGCGGGCCGCCTCCGAATTCCCCGCTGGCTCCTGGCCACCCTGCTGCGGGAGTTGCGCGACGGTTACGCCATATGGGTCTTCGGCCCCGACTGATTGCGTCCGCCCACGGAGGTTTGCGGGAAATTCCATCGCCGACGCCCGCTTCGCCGGGGAGCGAGCGAGGGCGATGACGAGGCGGAAGGTCGCGAATTGCCACCTTGACCTCCCGGTCTCGGCGTCTATGCTGGAAGTAGCCGGTCACCCACAATGCCCCCAAGACCGGAACAACAAAGACAACGCTCAACCACCCCAGCGGTGGACCCGATGACAATCAATCTGGCCGATTGCCAAAGGAGATGCGATGCTATCCCTACAAGACGTTCTCGATTATTGCGACCTCGATGAAGGTGAAATCGCCGCAGTCGCCGAGCATGAGCACATCCCTCTCACCATCGCCGCCGAAGTCGGCGAGGCGCTCCTGGCGAGCCCGGAGGGAGTCGTCAAGCTCCACACGATGATCATCGAAAACATGGAGCATGCCCTGGAGCGGGGGCACACCGCTCACGCACAAGAACTGGTCTGTACCTACCGCCACCTGCAGCGTACCCATCCGTTGCCGAATGCCCGCGTCTGATTTGCTCTTCCTCCTCTGAGGAACGGCCGGACCCCCTGCCCGGCCCATCCCCGACCCTCGACCCCGGGGGGTCGGGTTTTTTTAGGACGAAGCGTCTGCAGCGTCCCGCGCCATCACGTCTTGCCCTAGGCGTAACCGTGCTCGACGGCGTACAGGGCTGCCTGGACGCGGCTGGAGATGTGCAATTTCTTGAAGATGTTTTGAATATGGATCTTCACCGTGCTTTCGGCCAACTCCAGACTCCGGGCGATCTCTTTGTTGGTATCGCCGCGGGCTAACTTGCCGAGTATCTCTTTTTCACGGGGTGAGAGCCGTTCGGGCTCAACCACCACCGCAACGGATTCGCTCTGGCCCTGGGCGCGGAAGCCCTGCACCAGTTTGGTGGTCATCTGGGGCGAAATCACCGATTCACCCCGGGCCACCCGGTGCAAGGCATCGACCAGGGCCTCGGTTTCGATGTTCTTGACGAGATAGCCCGAGGCGCCGTTCTTGAGGCAATCGAGGAGGTCCTCGGTGTCTTCCGAGACGGTGAGCATGAGGACGTGGGTTTCGGGAACCGACTCGCTGATGAAGCGCACGGCATCACGACCGGACACCCCCTTCATGTGCAGGTCGAGCAGGACGACGTCCGGACGCAGCGTCTGTGCCCGCTTGACGCCATCGAGGCCATCGGAGACATCGTCCACCACTTCGAACTCCGGGTGACGCTGGAGCAGCGACTTGATGCCGCGGCTGAACAGCACATGATCGTCCACGATGAGGACGCGAATCTTGTTTTCCATGGTCACACTCTCTCCTTCACTTTTTCCGCTCCAGACTGACGGCGTTCCAGGGTCAGAACCACGTGGGTTCCCTCCCCCGGTGCCGATCGGACGGTGCACTGACCGCCGACGCGCTGGGCTCTTTCCTGCATGATGCCTAGTCCGATATGGCGGCCGCTTTCGTCCCGTACGGCCGGGTCGAAACCGACTCCATCGTCGTCCACCGAGATCATCGTCCCCTTGGGGCCGCGCTCGACCCTCACCCGAACTCCGGTCGCCAAGGCGTGCTTGCGCACGTTCGAGAGCGATTCCTGCACGATGTGCATGACTTGCACCTGGTCGTCAGGGGGCAGCGGAATTCCAACCCCCACCGATTCGAAGGCGGTGGAAATTCCGGTCTGGGTCTGAAAACGGTCCAGGGTCGCGCGAATGGCCGAATCCAGGTCCGCTTGGCCCACCCGGGTGCGGCAGTGGACGAGCAATTCCCGGACATCCTCATAGCTCTCGTGGATGCCTTCCCGAATCTGCTCGACGGTCGCCTGCACTTCATCCTGGCGCCGGCGATCGAGGGACTGCTGAAGCAGTTGGACCTGGATGTTGAGAAAAGCGAGTCCCTGGGCGATGGAATCGTGGAGTTCCTGGGCCAGCAGGTTGCGTTCCTCGTAAGCCGCCAGCTCCCGCTCCCGGGAGCGCAGCCGCTGGTTTTCCACCGCTACGCCCAGGTGCTGACCGAGGGTTTCCAGTAAACAGATCTCGGGCCGGCCAAACTCCCTCGCCGAATCGAAATAGAGGTTGTAGATTCCCAGCATCCGCTTGTTGTGGCTGATGGTGAACGCCGTGGTGGTGGTCACCCCTTCGCGGATGCAGTTGGAGAGGGTAAGTTTTTCGGGCCGGGACTTGAGATTTACGATCACCGATTCCCCGCTCGCGAGGGCATCGCCGCAGACGCACTGGTGGCGGGCCATGGCGAGTTCGCATTCGACGAATTCGGCCGACAGCCCCTCCTGGGCCACCAGGTACAGCTCGTCGTCGGGGCCCGAACAGAGGCGGACCGAAGCTGCCTTGGCGCGGGTGGCAATTCGCAGGCGCTGGACGAACCCCTCGCACAAGTCGTCGAGGGTCGCCGGTTCGCTGAGGAAGGCAGTCACCTCATAGAGCAGACCGAGTTCCAGATTACGGGATTCCAGACTGAGGGTCTTGGCCGAAACGCGGTCTTCCAGGGTCGAGTAGAGCTCCTGCAGATGATCGGCCATGCGATTGAACCCCTGGGTGACCACGCCGAATTCATCCCGGGTTTCCACGGGAAGACGTACTGAGAAATCGTCGGCTGCCATGCGCCGTATGCCCGTGTAAAGCCGGTCCAGCGGACGGATCACGAGAACGAAGAAAAAGCGGATCAGCGCCGCGGTGGCCAGGACCGCCAGCGCCACCAGCGCAATCTGAAAGACCCGCTGCAGGTTGGCGCCGAAGGTATAGAGCTGCTCCATGCGAACGACGACGGCGTTGATCTGGGCGACGAAATCGGGGACCCATGCCCGGTATTGCTCGGTCGCCATCCGGCGTCCATTGTCGTCGGTCGCGGCCAGGTAACGCTCGACCAGCGGGCGCCCCGTCGAAGTCCAGGCCGAGCGGACCGCGGAAAGGCCTGCTGCGACGTCCGCATCCCGGGGGGGGGCCATGGGACGTATCGGGTCCCCGGTTTCTAGCCCGTTCAAGACCGCCTCGAAACGCCCGACCTCCTCGCCCAAGGTCACGCCGGCGGTCGATTTCCCTTCCACCCCCTCCACCATCAACAGTCCGATGCGATAGGAGCGCATCCGCTGGCTCCCGGCATCGTTGATCGCCGCGGCGCTGCCCTCGAGTTGCCAGGACACCAGGAGCGTGAGTCCGATTCCCACCACCGCAGCGAGGAAAAAGAGCACGAGCATCCCGGTAATGCGATTGGCGAGCCTACTCGGGCTTTCAAGGATGAAAGGGGGCTCGATATCCTCGCTCATGGCTACTTGGCAAATCCGGTTTCCCGGGAGTCAAGGAAAACCCCCCGCGCGGGGGCGGGGGGAAAGGGAGGTCCACCAGTGCCGAGGAGCACGGCGGGTACTACAAAGTCTTATTGTTCTCAGGCCCGACGCTTCATCCGCACCACCTGATAGGAACGCCCCAGATAATTGAAGGGCGCCGTCAGGGCATGAACGAGGCGAGTGAAAGGGAAGAGCAGGAAGACAGTCATGCCGAGGAACATATGGAACTTGAACACACCATCGACGCCGTCCAGCAGTTCAGGCCGCGGACTCAGGGTCAGGATGCTCTGCACCCATTGGGAGAGCGCCAGCATCACTTCCGGATTGCCGTGATTGGCATGGCCGACGGACACCGGGATCGTCGACAGTCCGAACAGCAAAGTCACCATCAGCCACGAAAGGATGAAGATGTCCGAGTAGCGGCTGCCCGCCCGCACCCGAGGATTGAACATGCGGCGCAGCCACAGGATGACGCCGCCGATCAGACACATGATGCCGAACACCGTTCCGGCGGAAATCGCCAGCCACTGGTGCTGCATATCCGATACGCCGAAGGCCAGCCAAAGGCCATGGGGAAGGACCAGACCGGCGAAATGGCCGGCAAAGATGGCCAGGATACCGATGTGGAAGAAATTGCTCGCCAGCACCATGTTGGCGGTCGAGAGCAATTGAGTCGAGTCGGTCTTCCAGGTGTATTGCTCATGGTCGTAACGGATCCAGCAGCCGACCAGGAACACGGTCAAGGCGATGTACGGATACACCGCGAAGATGAGCTTGTTCAGGAATTCCATGTTCGTTTTCTCCTCAGGCTGCCAGCTTCACCAGCGAGCCGTGGTTGTCGATGATGCGGACGAGGGCGGCATAGGGGCTCCCGACCTTTTCCAGATTTTCGGCGATGACCTTGAGCACCTTGCCGGCGTCGCCCAGGAATACCTTCGCCTCGTCTTCCCGCAACTGGGAGACGAACTCCAGGAGCAGCGGAAGGTAATCCGGCAGCTCGGTTTCCGGGTGGGTGAAGCCGTAGGTCTTGAGGTATTCGGTCAGGTCGATGAGGGCCGGACCGCGGGTCTTTTCCTCGCCGAAGATGTGATGGGTCAGGTGCAGGCTATGCTCGGGCGTGAGATCGAAGGTCTGAACGTAGCGCGATTGCAGTTCGGTCGGATCGGCCGCCAGCGCATCGTCGATGAAGCGTGCGATGGCCAGACGCTCGTCCGGCGAGAAGACCTGCTCGCGGTCGAATCCGAGGACCAGATCGCGGGCTCCCCCCGCCTCGCCGACCGCCTGGCGGAGTTCCGCCAGGAATTCGGGAGTGGGGTAATCGAGCAGCGCCGACAAGAGTTTGAACACTTGCATGATCGGCTCCTCAGTAGTCCTTCGGTGCGGCGAAGGGCGCCAGTTCGCGGGGCTCTATGGTTTCCTTGCGCCGCTCGGGGAACAGGGAATTCATCGAGATGCCCGACGAGGAATCGTTGCCGAAGGTGAAGCCGTTCTGTCCCTGGAACCCGTGGTAATCCTCGATGTGCGTTTCCTGATGCGAAGTCGGGATGACGAAGCGGTCTTCGTAGTTGGCGATGGCCAGATAGCGATACATGTCCTTGGCCTGCTGCTCGGTGATGCCGGCAGCGACCAGAGCCCGCGTATCCGCCTTGCCTTCGACGTGGATCGAACGCTGGTAGGAGCGCATGGCGATCATCCGGTTGAGCGCCGAGACGATGTACTCTTCGCGGCCGGCGGTGAGCAGGTTGGCCAGGTACTTGACCGGCAGACGCATGGCCTCGGCCTTGGGAATGCAGCCGTCGGACTCGGTGGGCAGCTTCTTCTGGTCGATCTGGGACTGCACCGGAGAGAGCGGCGGCACATACCAGACCATCGGCAGGGTGCGGAACTCGGGATGCAGCGGGAAGGCGATCTTCCATTCGACGGCCATCTTGTAGATGGGCGACTTCTGCGCCGCTTCGATCCAGGATTGAGGAATGCCGTCCTTCTTGGCCTGCTCGATGATCTTGGGATCGAAAGGATCGACGAAGATATCCAGGTGAGCCTTGTAGAGATCCTGGTCGTTGTCGGTGCTGGCGGCGTCGAGCACCTTGTCGGCGTCGTAGAGGATGATGCCGTTGTAGCGGATGCGGCCGACGCAGGATTCCGAGCAGACCGTGGGCAGGCCCGATTCGACGCGGGGGTAGCAGCCGATGCACTTCTCGGCCTTGGACGATTCCCAGTTGAAGAAGACCTTCTTGTAGGGACAGCCGGAAATGCACATGCGCCAGCCGCGGCAGCGGTCCTGGTCGGCCAGCACGATGCCGTCTTCCTCACGCTTGTAGAGGGCGCCGGAAGGACAGGAGGCGACGCAGGCCGGGTTGATGCAGTGGTTGCAGATACGCGGCAGGTAGAGGTGGAAGGTGTTCTCGAAGGACTTGTAGATCTCCTTCTCCATGTTGGAGAAGTTCTGGTCCTTGGCCCGCTTGTGGAACTCGCCGGCCAGGTCGTCTTCCCAGTTTGGACCCCAGGTGATCTTGTCCATCTTTTCGCCGGTGATCAGCGAAATCGGGCGGGCCGTCGGAGCCGCCTCGGACAAGGGTGCGTTCTGCAGGCGGGCGTGATCGTAGGTGAAGGGCTCGTAGTAATCGTCGATCTGCGGCATGTTGGGGTTGGCGAAGATCTGGATGAGCTTCTTCAACTTGCCGCCGGCCTTGAGCTCGAGCTTGCCGTTGATCTTGGTCCAGCCGCCCTTCCACTTCTCCTGGTTCTCCCATTCCTTGGGATAGCCGATGCCGGGCTTGGATTCCAC
>DAORDK010000032.1:0-32719 GCA_035345935.1 Rhodocyclaceae bacterium
GCGGTCGCATGCCGACCATGGAGCTCATCAACGAGCGCTTCGCCCGCTACCTGCGAATCGGTCTCTTCAATTACATGCACCGCAATGCCGAAATCTCGGTGGGGCCGATCCGGGTGCAGAAGTACAGTGAATTCATCCGCAACCTGGTGGTGCCGACCAACCTCAATCTGGTGGTGGCCAAACCGCTCCGCGGGACCGCCCTCTTCGTCTTCGATCCCAATCTGGTCTTCCTGGTGGTGGATAACATGTTCGGCGGCGACGGCCGGTTTCACACCCGGGTCGAGGGCCGCGATTTCACCCCGACGGAACAACGCATCATTCAGGGCATGCTGGGCGTCGTTTTCAACGAATACGGCAAGTCGTGGAAACCTGTCTGCGATATCAATTTCGAGTATGTCCGCTCGGAAATGAACTCCCAGTTCGCCAATATCGCGACTCCCTCGGAAATCGTAGTGTCGACCACCTTTACCCTCGAGTTTGGCGGCGCGACGGCCGACATGCATATCTGCTTCCCCTACTCGATGCTCGAGCCGATCCGGGATCTGCTCTACAGCACCATGCAGAGCGATCAGTTGTCTACCGACAAGCGGTGGATCACCACCTTGCGCAAGCAATTGCAGGGCGCCGAGGTGGAGATTGCTGCGCAACTGGGCAAGGCAGAAATCAGCCTGGGGCAGATCCTCAAGCTCAAGGCGGGAGACGTGATCCCGATCAACATCCCGGAGCGCATCGTCGCGCACGTCGATAATATCCCCCTGATAGAATGCCGCTACGGCCAGCAAAATGGGCAATACGCCCTGAAGATCGAACGATTCATATCCGCCGAAGCAACAGGCGAGGCGGCGCCGGGAGACACGAATGGCTGACGAAATGGAAGATACCGAAAGCGCCGTCACCGAAGACGACGGCCAGATCAGTGAGGATGACTGGGCGGCCGCCATGGCCGAGCAGACCACGGTGGACGCCGGCATGAGTTCCCCGGCCGCCCAGCCCGCCAACATCTTCCCTTCTTTTGCGGAGCCCGGGGGAAATGCTGGCGTACTGAACGACCTCGACATGATTCTGGACATCCCGGTCCAGATTACCGTGGAACTGGGACGCACCAAGATCACGATCAAGAACCTGCTCCAGCTCGCCCACGGCTCGGTCGTGGAACTCGACGCCATGGCAGGCGAACCGATGGACGTCCTGGTGAACGGGACTCTGATCGCCCAGGGTGAAGTCGTCGTGGTGAACGACAAGTTCGGCATTCGTCTCACCGATATCATCACGCCTTCGGAACGCATGCGGAAACTCAACCGCTAAGCGCGTCGCCCGTCGCAACGGGCCTGGGCAGCTTGCCAAGCGCGTCGGGCCGGGCTTGCTTTACACTATGGGGTCATTTTCAATCGAGTGCCCTCGTGTTCGTTCTTCCCCGCCTGCTCGCCGCCTGGCCCCTGCTGACCCCCATCCTGGCGATCGCTGAGGAAACGAGCCCCGGTGTCGGGGCGTCAACCTTCCTCCAGGCCCTTGCCGCGCTCGGCCTGATCGTCGCGCTCTTGCTGGCGACGGCTTGGCTTGCCCAGCGCGTCTCCGGGGGACGCGGCTTCGGCTCTTCCGGCATGAAGGTAGTGGCAGGCCTCAACCTTGGGCCGCGGGAAAGGATCGTCGTGGTGGAGGTTGGAGAAACCTGGCTCGTGATCGGGATCGTTCCGGGGCAAATCCGCACGCTCCATACCCTCCCTCGCGGCGAATCCCCTCCCGTGGGCCACGGAGCCGGAGAACGCTCCTTTGCCCACTGGCTGAAGCAGATCGCGGAGCGCCCCCGTGCCTAGGTGGCTTCTGCTTCTTATCCTGCTCCCGTTCGCCGGGGCCGCCGTGGCCCAATCTGCGGGAGGACTTCCGGCGCTGACCGGGACTCCAGGTCCGGGTGGAGCGACGACCTACACGCTCACCATCCAGACCCTGCTCGCGCTCACGGCGCTCACCTTTATCCCGGCACTGGTCCTGATGATGACCGGCTTCACGCGGATCATCATCGTCTTGTCCCTTCTGCGCCACGCACTGGGAACGCAAACCTCGCCTCCCAATCAGGTCATTGTCGGACTCTCGCTGTTCCTTACCCTATTCGTGATGGGGCCCGTCGCCGATCGAATCTATTCGGAAGCCTACCTCCCGCTGTCCGAGAATCGCATCTCCTTCATCGAGGCTGCCGACCGGGCCTCGGTGCCGCTCAAGGGCTTCATGCTCAAACAGACCCGGGAGTCCGATCTGGCGCTCTTCGCGAACCTGGCCAAGATCGACCACATCGACAAGCCCGCCGACACGCCGATGCGCATCTTGATCCCTGCCTTCGTCATCAGCGAACTGAAGACGGCGTTCCAGATCGGATTCATCATTTTCATCCCCTTTCTGGTCATCGATCTTGTCGTTGCCAGCGTCCTCATGTCCATGGGGATGATGATGATGTCCCCCGTCCTGGTCGCCCTGCCATTCAAGCTCATGCTTTTCGTGCTCGTCGATGGCTGGCACTTGCTGGTCGGCTCCCTGGTCCAGAGTTTCGGAACATGACGCCCGGCATGGTCATGGAACTCGGTCGTCAGGCGATCGAGGTCACCCTGGTGGTCGCGGCCCCGATGCTGCTCGCAGGCCTCCTGGTCGGGCTGATCATCAGTATTTTCCAGGCAGCGACGCAGGTGAACGAGGCGACCTTACAATTCGTGCCCAAGCTGGTGGTCATGCTGCTCGTGTTATTGATTGCCGGTCCTTGGATGCTGCAGTTCCTGGTCGACTACATCGAGCGCTTGTTCGCCAGCATTCCCCAACTGATCGGCTGAACTCCGTGATTACCTTCACGTCAGTTCAACTCGACGCCTGGATCGCGGCATTCTTCTTCCCTTTGACCCGCATCCTCGCCGTGTTCGCCATCGCCCCCCTGGTGGGGAGTGCCGGGATTCCCCGCCGCATCCGCCTGCTCCTGGGTCTCGCGGTAACGCTGGCGCTAGCCCCCATGCTGCCGGCTCCTCCAGCGGTCGCGCCAGCCTCGGCGGCGGGCTTCGGCATTCTGATCGAGGAATTCCTCATCGGTCTGGGGATGGGATTTGCAATGCGCGCGGTATTCGCGGCGGTCGAGATGGCCGGCGAGTTCATCGGCCTACAGATGGGACTGGGCTTCGCCACCTTCTACGATCCGCTCTCGAGCGGCCAGACCCCGGTGGTCACCGAGTTTGTCAATCTGCTCGCGCTCCTGGTCTTCTTGGCGATCAACGGGCCCCTACTCTACGTCGCGACCCTGGCCCAAAGTTTCTCCGCCATTCCCGTCGGCAGTGTCCTGTCGTCGGAAAGCTGGAAAAATCTGGCATCCCTGGGCTCCGTCCTCTTCTCGGGCGGGTTGCTCCTTGCCCTGCCGGTCCTGGTCACGCTGATCATCACCAACCTGGCGATCGCGGTCCTTTCCCGCGCTTCTCCCCAATTGAACGTCTTTGCCATCGGTTTTCCGATCACCCTGAGTGCCGGCCTGGCCGCCTTGGCGGCGAGCCTGGGTTATCTCGCCACGCCCATGCAGGAACTCTTCGAGCACGGGCTGAACCTCATGCTCGGCTTTTCCCGACTGCGCTGATCCCGGCGCTCAGCGCATCGCGTTCTGCAGGAACGAATCGGCTTCCTGCCGTTGCAGCAGGCGGACGGTACCGTCCGCCACGCGCTGGGTACCCAAGGTTTTCGAATCGATCCCCTCGGAATATTCGACGATTTGATAGCCCCCGTAGCCGAGGTCGTTCTGGAGCTGGGCGGCGCGGCGACGGACCACCTGCATCGACTCCCCAGCCCCGCCGGTGTGATAGCGCTTCATGCGCAGGGCGAAGCGGAAGGTGTCGGCGTCGACCCGGGTCTCTTCGATTTCCCAGTTGGGCGCGAGGGGGTCGTAAATGAAATTGATCGCCCCCAGAACCACGGCCGCCGTGACGATGCGGGACAGCGTAATGTGGGTGTTGGCGGTGAGCTGCAGCTTCTTGTCGGGAATCAGGGGGCTCGTGCTCGACCCCGTGGTCGAACATCCCGCGAGTGCCAGTACGGCCAGGGCGGCAGGCAGGCGGAGCCGCCGCATCATAGGATATTGAACAACGACAGCTGGTTGATCTGTTTGAACGACAGCTGGGCCGCCTGGAGCTGAACCTGCTGCTGGGTGAGCTTCGAAATGGCTTCGGCATAGTCCAGATCCTGAAGCTTCGACAAGCGCTGCTCGTACTGGAGATTCTGGTCCTCGCCCAGGGCCGTCATCGAATCCAGGGCCTGTACCCGGGCGCCGACACTCGCGCGCACGCGCGACACGTGGTCGATGACTGCGTGGAGATCCGCCACGCCCTGGGTATACGAAGCCGTGGTGAAAGGCACGCCGCTGGTGGGGTCGAGGATGTCGATGATGTTCTGGAGGGAGTCGAAGAGACCACGGCCCGTGGCCGTTCCCGTGCCGTCGCGCACCTGCATGAACAGCGTCTGACCATCGACCGCCGTGTCCACGGTCTGGGAGGCATTGGCTTGAACCTCCCGCGGACCGGCATCGCCCTGATAGCCCACGTAGAGGTTGGTCAAATCGTAATTGCCCCCGCTGCCGATCACTTGAAAAGGCTGGACCTGGGTTTTCGTCCCGGAGAAGATGTATCCACCGTTGGCATTCCGCGTATTGGCGATGGACAGGATGTTCTCGAAGCGCTGCCGGAGTTCTTCGGCGATCATCCCCCGCTGTTCCGGGCTGTAAGCCCCATTGCCGGCCTGGATGGTCTTTTCCAGAATATTCTGCAACTCATCGGTCAGATTGGCCATATTGTTGTCCAGCTCGTTGAGAGCCGTCCCGGCACTGGCCTGATTGGTCAGATACTGGTTGTTGACCTCGTTGGCCTGGGTCACCTTGAGCGATTCGGCAGCCGCGACGGCATCGTCCTTAGGCGTCAGTATCCGGCGTCCGGTCGAAAGATGCTCCATGAATTTTGCGAGTTCGGATTGATTGCGTTGCATGCCGAACACGCCTGAATCGAATATGAGCGCGGTACTGATACGCATGATGGGAACCTCAGCCTAGATCGAGGATGGTTTCGAAGAGCCTGCTGCCCACTTCGAGCATTTTGGCCGACGCCTGATACGCCTGCTGGAACTTGATGAGGTTGGCCGCCTCTTCGTCCAGATTGACGCCGGAAAGCGCTTCCCGCGAGGCCTGGGATTGCTGGAGCAAGGCGGTCTGCGCATCGCTCCTGACCTGGGCCTCGCGGGTACGTATACCGTTGTCCGCCACCAATTGCGCGTAGGACGATTGATACGTCGCCGTACCCCCGGCAATCGTGTTGCTGATCTGAAGTTGAGCGAGCAGCAACCCATTCCGGCTGTCGTCGACGCCGCCTCCATTGGTGGCAAGCGTAAATGAATCTCCATTGGCGGGTGCGCCGCTCATGGTAAAAGTCATCCCGTTGAAGCTCACCTTGGCCAGGGTACTGCCACCATTGGACAGAGCGACGCTGCCCCCGCTGGTGACGGTGGAACTGCCATCGGCATAGAAAGCGACCACGTTGGCCGCTGCCGGGAAACCCGTCAAGGTTCCTGCACCCGTATTGGCGGTCAGGGTCAGCGGAAGTCCCGCGAGACTATAGCCGGTATTGACCGAACCTTGGGCGAGGACCATGTTTCCGGTATTGGTCAGCGTGGCCTGGGTTCGAACGGGAGCCGCAGCGGCCACGAGCCGGGGATCGGTCGTAAATCGGGAGTCGACGTCGATGTCGCGGGCTATGCTCCGCGTGGGCTGGACGATGAAACTGTCGCCGCTGGCCCCCACGGCACCGATGGCGATCGAGAGTCCATCCACGACCACGCTGCCGACGCCAACGCCGGCGGCAACGGCCGTATTGTCCGACAGCCGCGTGACCGTGTAGGCGCCGCCGGCACCGAAAGCGACCTTGTAGTCGCTCCCGGTGAGGCGGGTGAAAAAACGTCCATCCGTCACGCTGATACTGCCCGCGGTCAGATTCGGCAAGATCAGGGAGTTTCCCGTCGCCGCGTTGACGGTGGTCTGGAGACTCGCCAGGCTGGTGTCAGTCCACGCTTGGCCGTCGCTCGCCCGGGTGATCGTGTAGGTCCCGGCAGCGAAAGCCAAAGTGAAGCGGCTGTCTGCGGCGGGGTCTATGAAACTTGCAGTGACGCTTCCCGCACCTAGATTGCGGGCGTTGGAGATGACATCGGGGGACCGGATGGTAAAGAAATCGTCCACCAGCCCCGCACCGCTGACCTGCCCCAGCAGATCCTGACCCAGTGCGTGTTGCGCATTGAAGGTTAGCGCCAGGGATGCCGCCACCCGACCGAGTTGATTGTAGGCGGGATCGAGGGCCTGGTTGCGGAAGTTGAGCAGCCCGCCCAGCTCTCCGCCATTGACCAGGAATTCCGCGAGTTCCTGGACCCCTCCTGCCGTCTGCAGACCTACCGCAATCTTGCTGGGATCCCCGGAGGACGCGAGTGCCGTCAGAGTCATCGCCTGGGTCCCGACGACGAGTTGCTGACCTGTGCCGAAGAAGACGTTGAAGCTGCCGTCGCTGTTCGTCGTCGTACTGACCCGGACGACCTTGTTCAACTCGGACACCAAATGATCCCGCTGGTCGAGCAGGTCGTTGGCGGGCTGGCCGTAGGAACCCTCGGCGATGATGATGCGCTGATTGAGATCGGCGATCTGCGCGGCGAAGGAATTGATCTGGCCAATGCCATCCTGGATGCGCCCATTGACCTGATCGTTCAATTGATCGAGCCTGGTCTCGAGGGCATGGAAACGATCCGCCAGGGTCAATCCGCTCGACACCATCGACTGCCGATTGGGGAGTTGGGACGGATTGGCCGCCACCTGCTGCACCCCCGAGAAGAATCCCTGAAGGGCCGGCGACAGCCCCGCATTGACGTCGGCCAGCATGTTGTCGATCTGGCCTATGGTTTCCAGATAGACGTCGGTTTCGCTGAGACTGGTCTGCGCACTGTTGACCTGGCTGCTCAGGAAGCTGCTGTACATGCGCTGTACGGTGGTCACCCGCACCCCCTGGCCGATGGAACCGGCACCACTCATGATCGCCGGGCTGGTGGCCTGTATCGTGCGCTGGCGGTTGTAGCCGTCCGTATTGGCATTGACGATGTTGTGTTCGGTCACCAGCAACGCCAGCTGGGCCGCCGCCAGTCCCGAGACTCCGATGCTGTAGATACCGGTACTCATAGCTTTCCTCTGATGAACTGGTTAACGGCCGCGGCCGCCAATTGTTTAGCCGATCAGGGCCTGTCGCAGGGTGGGGCCGGCGATGATCCGGGCCAGTTTTTCCGCGTAAGCCGGATCAGTGGCGTAGCCCGCCTGCTGTAGACGCCTTGCAAACTCCGTGCCGTCCTGTGAGCCAATCACAGCCCCGAAGCGGGGGCTATTGCGCAACAGCGCCGCATAGTCCTGGAAGGCCTCGGCATAGGAACCGTAGGCCCGGAATTTCTCGGTCACCCGCTGCGCCTGCCCGTCCACGTATTCAGTGGTGACGGCATCCAAGGTGGGCCCATTCCAATTCTTGCCGGCCTTGATTCCGAAAAGATTGAAACTGTTCCCGCCGTCGGCTCGGCGCGGTTCGCTGCGGCCCCAGCCGCTTTCCAGTGCGGAATGGGCCACCAGGAACTGGGGGGGTATGCCCGTGGACCGACTGGCTTCGACGGCGTGGGGCCACACGCGATTGACAAATTCTCGCGCTGTCGTCGGGGCAGCGCCATCGGACGCGGCGGTCGCGGGAACTCCCACCTCCGCGGTGGGAGATCCCATCGGGGAACCGCGTCCGGCCGGCAGCCCGACTTGGGTGTCGCCACGCCCGAACGACGTCGACGGAGTCATTCCCGGCAAGTTGCCCAGCTCGCGGGTGGGAATCTCGCCGGAATTCCTGAGGTACTGCCCCAACTGTTCCTCGATCAGACGGGCGAAGCCGAGGCCCTTGCCGGAGGCGAGGTTCTGGGCCAGCTGCTGATCGAGCATGGAGGTGTAGAAGCGCGTCTGGTCGCTGTCCATCAAGCCGTCCTGGGGCGTTGCATCGCGCATGCTTTTCATGACCATCTGCAGGAACATGGTCTCGAATTGCCGCGCCGCTTCCTTGAGGCCCTGCTGCGGATCCTTCGCCATCGCTTCGCGAATGTCCTGGCTGACCCGGGCATCGACGGCAAGGCGGTTGGGGGTGTCTTGAACCTTGATTCCCATGACGGACTTAATCCCTTCGGGTGACGCCGCTATGGGGGATGGCTTGACCGCGGACGCGCAGAGAACTTTTCGATTGCCTGGAGCGTTTCATATCAGATGACCTCGAGATCCGCCCGCAGAGCCCCGGCCGCCTTCATGGCCTGCAGGATGGCCAGCAGGTCCAGGGGATTGGCCCCCAGGGCATTGAGGGCCTTGACCACCTCGGCAAGATTGGCTCCTGCCCGGACTGTCATCAGACTGCCATTGTCCTGTTTGACCTGGATATCGGTGGCCGTCCCCTGACCTGGGCCACCCGGTTGCTCGCCCACCACCACCGAGAGGTTGCCGTGGGCAACCGCACAGCTATCCAGGGTGACCGTCTGGTTCATGACCACCGATCCGGTACGCGGATTGACAACGACCTTGGCCGCGGAAACTGCCGGGGTCAGCTCCAGATTTTCGATCCGCCCCAGGAAGGCGACTCGGGCATCCGGGTCCTCCGGGGCGCGAACCCGGATCTGGCGTCCATCGACGGCCCGGGCAGTGCCTGGCGATGTCGCCTTGTTGATCGCCTCGACCATTTTCTGAACGGTCCCGAAATCAGCGGTGGAAAGCTCATAGTGAATGAAGGGCCCGTTTCCCACCGGCGTCGGCACTTCCCGCTCGACGCTGGCTCCCGCTGGAATACGTCCGGCCGAAAGATGATTGACGGTCACCTTGGCGCCCCCCGCCGAGGCACCGGCGCCGCCCACCAGAATATTGCCCTGGGCGATGGCGTAAACCTGACCGTCCGCCCCCTTGAGAGGGGTCATGAGCAAAGTCCCCCCCCGCAAGCTCTTGGCGTTGCCCATGGAGGAAACCGTCACATCCACCGTTTGTCCCGCCTTGGCGAATGGCGGCAACTGCGTGGTGACCATGACCGCCGCGACATTCTTCAACTGCAGCTTGGCCGCCTGGTCCGAGGACAGGGTCACCCCCATCTGGGCCAGCATATTGGCGATCGCCTGGGTGGTAAACGGCGTCTGGGTCGTCTGGTCGCCAGTCGCGTCGAGGCCAACGACGATGCCGTAGCCGATGAGCTGATTGTTGCGTACCCCCTGGATGCTGGCGAGATCCTTGATCCGCTCCGCGCGGGCCGCACCGGCCCCAAGAGCGAGCGAGCAGGCGGCGAGGATTGCCGCTTGCCGGAACCAATTGCCGCCCGATGTCTTCATTTGCCGCCTCCGGCCAGATTAGTGCTAGAACGGCAATACACTAAGGAAGAAGCGTGCCAACCAGCCGATGGCTTCGGAATCGGCAACCTGCCCGGCGGATTTGTACTCGATGCGGGCATCGGCGATCTTGGACGACGGCACGGTATTGGCCGAATCGATGAACACCGGATTGACCACGCCGGAGATGCGGACGAATTCCTGTTCCTTGCCGATGGCCACCTGCTTCTCCCCGGAAATCAGGAGATTGCCGTTGCCGAGAACCTCGATGACGGTAGCGGTCATGGTACCGTTGAAGACGTTCCGGTTTCCGGCGTTGCCCTTACCCTCGAAGGCCGTGGTACTGGAAGCATCGAGGCCGAGTCCCTGAACGCTCTTGCCCGGCAGCCGCGCCAGGCTGGTCACTTCGGCGGTCATCGTACTGGTCCGGTCGATCTTGGCATTGGACGTGGTCGATGCGGACGTACTCTCGGTGATGGTGACGGTGATGGTGTCGCCGACGAAACGCGCCCGATGATCCTCGAACAACGGTCTGCTGGCACCCGCCTGATAGATGGCCCCGCGCCCGACTCCTGCGGCGGGACGCTCCGCCGGACGCACCGTCATGGGCTGGTGGACATTGGTCGGCGGCACGGTCTGGCAAGCGCTGAGGACGGCTACCAGGAGGAACGGGAGAGTGAGGCGCTTCATCGCGAAACCTCAAAGCTGGGTCAGGCGGCCCAACATCTGGTCGGACGTCGAGACCACCTTGGAATTGAGTTCGTAGGCCCGCTGGGTCTGGATCATCGTCACCAATTCCTCGGCCACGTTGACATTCGAAGTTTCGACGTAGCCCTGGCTGACGATTCCCGCTCCGTTGGTTCCCGGGGTGTTGGGCGTGGGGGTCCCGCTCGCGGCGGTTTCCTGAAAGAGATTCTGGCCCAAACTCTGCAGACCGCCCGGATTGATGAAGGTCGCCAGTTGGATCGAACCGATCTGAGTGGTCGCAGTCGAGCCGGCCTGGGTGACGGTCACCGTACCATCCTGCCCGACGGAAAGGGAGAGGGCGTTGGCGGGAATGGTGATCGCCGGGGAGAGGGGAAACCCGTCGGAGGTCACGATTTGCCCCTGGTTATCCTTCTGGAACGAACCGTCCCGGGTATAGGCCGTCGTCCCGTCGGGAAGCAGAACCTGAAAGAACCCGTTGCCCTGGATTGCGATATCGAGGGAATTGTCGGTCTTCTGGACATTGCCCTGGGTGAAGATGCGGGCGACTGCGACCGGCCTGGCACCGGTCCCCAACTGGAGGCCCGTGGGGATCTGGGTTTGCTGGGACGACTGGGCGCCCGGCTGGCGGAGGGTCTGGTAGAGCAGATCTTCGAATACCGCCCGGCCCCGCTTGTAGCCGTTGGTACTCACGTTGGCCAGATTGTTGGCGATGACGTCGAGTTGGGTCTGCTGGGCATCCAGGCCGGTGCGGGCAATCCAGAGGGAACGGATCATGGTCTCTTCCTAGTACGAGAATCAGGCGTTCAGCGACAGGAGCTGATCGGCGCGCTGGGCATTGGTTTCGGCGGTCTGCATCATCTTGATCTGCATTTCGAATTGCCGGGACAGGCTGATCAGATTGACCATGGTATCGACCACATTGACGTTGCTCCCTTCGAGAGTCCCTGAAGCCAAGCGCACCTGATCGTCGACCGGTGCCGCCTCGCCTGTCCTGAGCCGAAAGAACCCGTCATTGCCCCGCACCAGATCGGCTTCCGGGGGATTGACCAATTTGATCCGGCCTATGGCATTGGCGCTATTGGGGGTTCCAAAGGTCGGCACGACCGAGACCGTGCCATCGGGTGCAATTTCGATCGTATTGTCGGGGGGAACGTCGATCGGCCCGCCATCGCCGGCAACCGTGTGACCGCCTTTGGTCTGGAGCAAGCCATTGACGCTCACCTCCAACATGCCCGCACGGGTGTAGGCCTCACTGCCGTCGGGCATCTGGACCGCCAGCCAGCCCCGCCCTTGCACCGCCACGTCCAGGTTGCGCCCGGTGTACATCAGGGGCCCTTCGTCGAAGACGTCGGCCACCGAAGCATCGACCACAAAGGCGCGGGTCGGCATCCCTTCTCCGATGACAGGTACAGCCCGGAAACGATGCTCCTGGACCTTGAAGCCAATCGTGTTCACGTTGGCGAGGTTGTGCGCCGTCCCCGCCTGTTGCAGGAAGGTATGCTTTGCCCCGGTCATGGCGGTGTAGATCAGGCGATCCATCGCTCTTGCCCCTCAGTCTTGGCGCGGATTAGCGGAGGTTGACCAGGGTCTGCAGAATCTGATCCTGGGTTCGGATCGACTGGGCATTGGCCTGATAGTTGCGCTGCTCGGTAATGAGATTGACCAGTTCGGCAGTCAGATCGACGTTGGATTCCTCAACCGTGGCTGAACTCAGAACCCCCAGGTTGGAGGTATTGGGCGCGCCCACCAGCGCGGGTCCGGAGACCGAAGTCTCGGTCCACTGGTTATTGCCCAGGGACTGAAGGCCGTTAGGATTGGTGAAATTGGCCAGGACCACCTGACCTTGGTTAAAGGTCTGTCCGTTACTGTAGCGCCCCTGGATGACGCCGTCGTTACCCACCGAGAGACCTACCAGGTGACCCGATGCGTAGCCATCCTGCTCGATGCGGTTGGTGCCGAAGGGACTGCCGAACTGAGTACTGCCGGTGAAATCGATACTGAAGGCTAGCGGGGTTGCCGACCCGCTCGTGGTCCCCAAACTTGTCGCAACGTTGTTGAGATTGATCGAAATCGCCGCCGGATTGCCGCTCGACAGCTGGCCGGAGGTATCGAAATGCAGGGTCGTCAGAGCGCCTGCGCCGGAATTGGCGTTGGTCGTGCCGTCGATGTTCGCATAGAGGTTCCAATCCCCCGCCGTAGCCGCTTTGCGGAAATACATGGTCAGGGTATGGGCGTTGCCCAGAGTGTCGTACACGGAGAGGGCCGTGGAAAAATTATAGGTCAGCGGATCTGGGGTCCAGCCTCCGACCGTCGCGGCAGCCGGACCGTCGGCCCAGGCGCTGGTCGGCACGGTCTGGCGGGAATCCAGATTGACATTGGCCTTCACCCCATTGAAGCTTGAGCTGGTATTCGAACCCGTGGCCACGGGTGCCAGGTCCGAAGCCGAAATCTGCAAGGGGACCGGTGTCGAGGCGGTAATGATCCCTGACAAGGCTGGATAACCGGTCAAACGCATGGCCTGGTCATTGACGATGTAGCCGTTCTTGTCGAGATGAAACTGACCGTTCCGCGTATAGGTCACCGCCCCATTGCTATCCATCCGGAAGAAACCCGCTCCGTTGATCGAGATATCGAGCGGATTGTTGGTGGTGGTGATATTGCCCTGGGTAAATTGTTGCTGGATCGCCGCCAGCGTCACCCCGATTCCGATCTGGCTGGCTCCGCTGCCGGCCAGGGAATTGGCGTAAACATCGGCAAAATGGGCTACGCCGGCCTTGTAGCCTACCGTGCTCGCGTTCGCGATGTTGTTGCTGGTGGAGTCGATGGCCTTCGACGCCGTGTTCAGTCCGCTCAAACCTTGCTGGAATGCCATGTTCTTTCCCCTCAGTAAATTTCTTGAACGTCATTGAAGGCGAAATCGCCCAGATTGCCGAGATCGAGGACGAAGCCACCGCCGCTGCGGGACACCGCATTGACGGTCCCCAACTGCAGGGCAGTGACATCGGCAGACTTGCCGCCTTGGGTTGCGCTGACCTTGAAGGTGTAGCTCCCGTCTGCCACGGTAGCGCCGGCGGTATTCTTGCCGTCCCAGACGAAGGAGTAGTTTCCGGCCTGGCGAGCCCCCAGGTCGTCGGTGCGCAACACGTTGCCCGCTTTGTCGAGAACCTGAACCCGCACGTTGTCTACCGGCTGATCGACCTTGAATCCGCCCGCCGCAATCCCCTTCTCCAAGGTCAGACTGGCTCCGGGAACCATGACCGATTTGCCGATGATCCCCGCGGCTTGCATGGCCTGGGCGTTGTTGTATCCGGCCAGGAGTTGCGAAAGCGTCGAATTGAGCTTCTCGATTCCATTGACCGTGTTGATTTGGGCCAGTTGGGTCGTGACCTGGGCATTGTCGAGCGGATTCAGCGGGTCCTGGTTCTTGATCTGGGTCATGAGGAGGGTGAGAAAGCGGTCCTCCATGTCGGCGGTGACGGACTTGCTCGCCGCTTTGCCCGTGCCGGAACCATTGATGGCAGCGAAGACTTCCGCCGCGCTACCGGTGCTGGTGGTCGATGTTGTGCTTGCCATAAATGACTCCTCTTACTGGCCGATCTGCAGGGTACGCATCATCATGCTCTTGGCGGTATTCATGACTTCGACGTTGCTCTGATAGGAACGCGAGGCGGAAATCATGTTGGTCATTTCCTCGACCACATTGACATTGGGGAAGGCGACATAGCCTTTCTCGTCTGCAGCCGGGTTCTTGGGGTCATACACCAGCCGCGGCGGAGCCGCGTCCTCGACGACCTGGCGGACCCGTACGCCCCGCGCCCCCTCGTTGCCGCCGGCGACCGGAATGGCCTCGAACACGACCTGCTTGGCCCGATAGGGCTTGCCATCCGAAGAGACGATGCTGTCCGCATTGGCCAGGTTCGAGGCAACCGCGTTGAGGCGCATCGACTGTGCGGTCATCGCACTGGAAGAAATATGGAAGACGTTGAACAGACTCACCGACGCATCTCCGATCAGGATTGGGTAATGAGGGCGGCCTTGAGCCCTTGAATCTTGTCGCTCATGAGCCGAGTCAGGACATCGTATTGCAGCGCGTTCTCGGCCATCTGCCCTCGCTCGACATCCATGTCGACCGTATTGCCATCCACCGCCGACTGCGTCTCGCTGCGGTAGGCGAGGTTGACTTGGGAGCTGCCGCCGGCCGACTTCAGATGACCCGCCGTGGTCGTCGTCAGGGAAAGCGCCCCCGCTCCACGTCCCGCCATGGCTTGGCTCATAGCGGCACGAAAGTCGAAATCCCTGGCCTTGTACTGGGGCGTATCGGCGTTGGCGACGTTGGCCGCCAGCACTTGGTGGCGTTCCGCCCGCAGTCCGATGGCGGTACTCAGGAGGCTCAGGTCGGCGGCAATGCTGTGCATGGAGGAGTTCCGAAGACGATTCGATCCCGGATTCGCACGAAGCGTGCCAGGCACGACGGATATCCTGGAGCCCCAAATCTCGTGTGAATCGTGCGGGAACCGCACCTGGGTTCGGCAAAGGACGGCAATTCTTGCCGCCGCCGCTATTCCCCCTTGCCGCCCCGTCCTGCACAATGGCAGCCAAATGTCGCTGCGCTCTCTTATTCTCGCCACCTCCATTGCGGCGCTTTCCGGCGGGTACGCCCCTGGCGCCTTGGCCGATCCGGTCATCGATATTGCCGAACGCCATGTGCGCCAGCAAAGCCAGGGACTCCCCGGGAAGGTGACCATCATCATGGGCGGCATTGCGCCCGGCCCCTCACTGCCCCCCTGTACCGCGCTGGAAGCCTACACGCCGCCTGGCGCACGGCCGATGGGAAAGACGCAAGTCGGGGTCCGCTGTCTGGAACCCAAATCCTGGAACGTGCGCATCCCGGTCCATGTCCGCGTGACCGGAAGCTTTGTCAGCGCCGGGCGGCCTCTGACCGCCGGAAAGGTCGTGCAAGCTGAGGACCTGGTGGTCAGCGAGGGAGAACTCGACGCGCTTCCGGCAGGAATCGTCATCGATCCGGGTCAGGCCGTCGGGAAAACTCTGCGCAACTCGGTGGCCGCCGGCCAACCCCTACGCATGGAACAGCTCCTCGCCCCCCTGGTGATCCGTCAGGGGCAGACGGTCAGGGTCGTCTCCCGGGGGAGCGGCTTTTCCGTCAGCGGCGACGGGCAGGCCCTCAACGATGCAGCGGTGGGCCAGATCGCCAGAATTCGCATGCCCGGCGGACAGGTGATTCAGGGACTGGCAACCGCCGAAGGATGGGCCGAAGTGAATTTTTGACTCAAGTTTTTCCCGTTCTGACCGATAATCCGGTTGAATGATAAAAGTCTCCTGCAGGTGATCTCGTGAAAATCGACAACACGCTTAAGCCAACAACGACTCCGGTAGCGACCCGGAGCCCAGCGAAGGCCCCCGCCAGTAGCCCACCTGGCGGCGCATCCGACGTCCAGTTGAGCGCTCTCGCCGCCGAGATGGCTGGCGGTGACGACACGCCGCCGGTCAATGCCGCACGGGTGGCAGAAATCCGTCAAGCCATTGCGGAAGGACGATTCGCCATCGATCCGGGCGCCATTGCCGACCGGCTGATCAATTCGGCGCGCGAACTGCTCCAGGGCCAGCGCAAGGCCTGATGCCTTCCCTCGCCGCCGTCGTGGAGCGTGAGCTCGCGCTGGTTGAGCGTTTTCTCGCCATTCTCCTCGAAGAGCAGGCCGCGCTCCGCCGCGGTGCTGTCGATGGTCTCGAAGCGTTCACCGCTGCCAAGGCTGAAATGGCCTCCCGCCTCAATGCCGCATCCGATGAGCGCGAGGCCTGGTTGGCTTCCGAAGGAGCCGCTGCCGGCCGATCGGGACTGGAGGCATGGCTTGCTGCCCACCCGGAAGACCAAGCTGCGGGCAAGGCGTGGCGAAAGCTCATCGCGGTCGCCGAGGCATCGCGGGACGCCAATCGACTCAACGGCCAACTCATCGCCCAGCGGCTTCAATTCACCCACCAGGCGCTGGTCGTTCTCGCCGGAGAAACACCGGCGGCAGGGCTTTACGACAGAGATGGCCAGTCGACCCGCGGCACCGGCAGCCGCATCATCGACGCTGCGTAGCGCCTTCGCCGGCAGGAGGCCGGTCAGGCAGTTCGGTGGGTTCCTCCGGCCGATTGGAATCGATGAGGATGGCCACGCGCCGGTTCCGCGCTCGCCCCTCGGAGGTCGTATTGGTTTCAACCGGTCGGGTTTCGCCGTAGCCGATCGCAGTCAAGCGTTCGGCCCCGACTCCGGAGTCGTTGAATAAACGCAGCACCGTGGTGGCTCTGAGCGCCGAGAGTTCCCAGTTGGATGGAAACTGGGCCGTAGAAATGGGAACGTTGTCCGTGTGACCCTCGATGGTAATGGGAAAATCGGTCAGCGCGAGGACCTGAGCGATAGCCCCCAGGGCGCTGATTGAAGCCGACTGCAAGCGCGCTTGGCCGGCGGAAAAGAGGACGCTATCGTTGATTTCTATTGTCACCCCACGGCTGGTTTCCAGGAGCCGGACTTTGCCTTCGGCCACCAGAGGTTGGAGTGCTTCCATGATGTCCTTGGCGACATTTTTCATCTTTTCGCGCTGCACCTTCTTTTGCTCCGCCAATCGATCGGGTTTGACGACCGGTTTGGGTGGGAGCACCGGCGCGCCGGGGGTCACCGTAACCGGCTGTGCTCCCGCCTGACCGGTGACATTGCGGAAGGCATTGGTCAGGGAGTTTGAAAGGACCCGATACTTGCCTTCGTTGATCGACGACAACGCGTACATGACCACGAAAAAGGCGAAAAGCAGGGTGATGAAGTCGGCGTAGGAGACCAGCCAGCGCTCGTGGTTGGCATGCTCTTCCTCCCGGTGCTTCCGGCGGCCCATCAGACGAGGTAACCCTTGAGGCGCGTCTCGATGATGCGGGGGTTGTCCCCCACCGCGATGCCCACGAGGCCGTCCACGACCATTTCCCGCGCAGTGACCATACGCCCGATGTAATACTTGAGCTTGCCTGCGATCGGCAGGTAGATCAGGTTGGCCAGCCCGACCCCGTAGATGGTGGCAACGAAGGCGACCGCTATGCCGGCGCCGAGTTTCGAAGGGTCCGAAAGGTTTTCCATCACATGGATCAAACCCATGACGGCACCCAGGATTCCTATGGTCGGAGAGTAGCCGCCGGCAGCTTCCCAAATGCGGGCGGACTGCTTCATTTCTTCCTCGAAGGCATCGATCTCGACCTCTAGGAGTTCGCGTAAGCGATCAGGATCGGCGCCATCGATCAGCATCTGTAGACCCTTTTTGGCAAAGGGGTCCTTGACCTGGGGAATGAGATTTTCGAGAGCGAGGAGGCCTTCGCGCCTCGACACCTGGCTCCAGTTGCCGATCTGATCGATGAGTCGCTTTTGCTCGATCAGGGGCGGCACCCAAATCCAGCGCGCCATCTGGATTCCCCGCCGAAAAATGTGGAACGGGCTCTGCAGCAGGACTGCCCCCAGAGTTCCGCCAAACACGATGAGCAGAGCGGTCGGCTGGACCAGCGATCCGACGTGACCGCCTTCGAGTATCTGTCCGCCGACGATGGCGACGATGCCGATGGCGAGCCCGGCAATGCTGATCTTATCCACGGGCCTTCTCCCGCTTCGGTTTGGCCGGTGCCTTCAGCGTCCCGACAACCTGACTGCGCAGGCGTGCGATGGCTTGACTGTGGAGCTGGCACACGCGCGATTCGGTCACGTCCAGCACTTCGCCGATCTCGCGCAAGTTGAGTTCCTGCTCATAGTAGAGGGCCATCACCAGTTTCTCCCGCTCCGGGAGTTGATCGATCGCGGCGACCAGAACTTCGCGCAAATTGCGCTCTTCGAAAAGACGAGCGGGGTCGGCCTCATTATCCGTGAAGTGCCGGTCCAGATAGTCCTCGTCGCCCTCGCCGGCAAAATCCTCGAAGTAGACGAGCTGGTGCCCGCGGGCTTCGAGTAGGGTTTTCTGGTAATCGGCGAGGCTCATGCCCAGGGAGTCGGCCAATTCCTTTTCGGATGGTGCTCGCCCATGGGCTTGCTCAAGCTGATGGATCGTGGATTCGATACGACGCAATTCCCGCCGCAGGTGACGGGGCAGCCAATCGTTTTCCCGCAAGCCGTCGAGCATGGCACCCCGGATGCGCTGCGTCGCATAGGTTTCGAACTGGGCGCCGAAGCCTTCCTCGAAACGTCCGATGGCATCCAGCAAGCCAATCATCCCGTTCTGGACCAGGTCGTCGAAGAGAACGTTGGACGGGAGCCGCGCCATCAGGTGATAGGCGATACGCTTCACCAGCGGCACGAAGCGCTGAACCAGCTGTTCTCTCTCCGGCTGACCAGCGGGGGTGTACATCAGATTCTGGAGTGGTTTGTCGGGATGCGTTGGCTTAAGTGTAGCAGTTGCTGCATAAAGTGCTCGACCCCGCTGGCGTCGGCCTCCAGCCTGGACCATCCGGCCATGGCCGCGGCAACGTCGCGAAAGGCTTCGGCAGCGGCGCTCTCCGGCGCAGCGGCGACTACGGGCTTGCAGAGTTGGCCCGTCTGGCGCATCGATTCGTCCAAGGGGATCGAAGCGACATACTCGAGTCTCGCGATTCCCTTTTGGGCAGCCACCAGGGCCATATTGTCGAATATGGCGCGGGCGTCCGCTTCGCAACGCACTTTGTTCACGAGGATGCGGAAGTGACGACGGGAGTGACGCTGACTCAGTTTCTTGATCGCGGTATAGGCCTCGGTGATCGACGTGCTGTTTCCGGAGAGGACGAATACCGTTTCCTGGGATACCAGTCCGAGGGGTGAAAACCCTTGGCGATGACCGATACCGGCATCGATCAGGATGACGTCGATTGGCCGCGCGAGCCCGCCCACGGATGCCATAAGCCATTGGTGCTGCGCTGCCGTCAGAACGCCAAGTTTCTGAGCGGCACGGGCGGCCGGCAAGATGTGCAGACCTGCCTGCGGCTGGACCAAGACCTCGCCGAGCGAGCGTTCCCGCTCAACCACGTGGAGCAGATCGTAACGGGCGATCAGACCGAAGGCGGCGGCAAGGTCGTCGCTCCCGGACGATTCGTCGATACAAAGAACTTCACGTCCCTGCCGCGCCAGCGCAACGGCCAGATTGGCGATGGTGGCAGTCTTACCCACCCCGACACAGCCGGCCGCAAAACTGACCACCTGCAGGCGTCCCCCGCCGAACAGGCGACGCAGACCAGCGGCCTGATCGCTGCAAAAGTCAGCCACGGCTCACCCCCGCCGCGGTGACGCCAGCACTGGCCATCATCATCGCAGGCTCGCTGCCTGCGAGGCGGTGGGGCGAATCGGTGGGCAGATCCTTGAAGGCCCGGTGCAATAAATAGGTGCGATTCGGGAGGTGCAAGTCTTCGGGCACCCGCTGGCCATTGGAGACGTAGAGGAGCCGCAGGCGGTGGCGCATGATGACGTCGAGAGCGGTGGCAAGGCTGGCGGCTTCGTCGATCTTGGTCAGGATGCAGCCGACGAGTTGCTCGCCCTCGTGAGCCTTGACGACGTCGTCCAGAGTGTCGCCCCGGGAGGTCGATGAAAGCAGCAGTAACCTTTGGACTTGGCAACCCGCCAGCATGCCGGTGAGTTCCGGAACGAGTTTATCTTTCTGGCTCATGCCCATTGTGTCGATGAGGACCATGTGCTTATGGCGGAGCTCGGCCAGAGTCTGCTGCAGTTCTGCCGCATCCTTCACCAGATGCACGGAAACGCCGAGAATTCTGCCGTAGATGCGCAATTGCTCATGGGCGCCGATCCGATAACCGTCGGTGGTCACCAGGGCCACCTTGTTGGCTCCGTGGCGCAGGACGCAGCGGGCCGCCAGCTTGGCGGTCGTGGTGGTCTTGCCGACTCCCGTCGGCCCCACCAAGGCATAGACTCCGCCTCGATCGACAATGTCGTCCTCGATCCCGATGGTAACCAGGCTTCGGTCTGCAGCACCCTTGACCCAGGCCATCGCCTGGGAGGCATCGAATTCCGGTGGCAGACCGACCAAAACGTCGCGGGCAAATTGGGGTGAAAACCCTGCGTCCAGAAGCTGCCGCAGGGTTTCGCTCTTGGCCGGCGCGGAGCGCGTGGCTTCGCCCCAGGCGAAGCCCGCCAGATGCTGTTCGACGATCCTGCGCAACGAGCGGATTTCCTCCATCACGGCGGCAGGAACGACTTCCGCTTCACGCCGGGGCTCGGCAACTTCGCGCGGCTGGGGTACCGGAGCCATGGCCGGGCGGGGTGTTTCGAAATTGCGGAGCGCGCCGGTTCGGGGAATTCCGGCATTGATCACGGCCTGGGTGGCAGGTTCGCCCGCCATCACGGGCTGCTGTCTCACCGCAGGCCTGGGCGCTGCCGGCGCTGCGGACTTGGGGTGACTGAGGGTCACCTGATAGTCGTCTTCGGAATCGGGCGCCGGGCGCACGGCAGCCGGACGATCCGTTGCCGGCGTGGGAACGATCATCGCCATGTCCCTGGACGCCACGGCCATGATCTCGACCCCGCCGGGAATTCCCCGGTTGGAGAGAATGATGGCATCGTTGCCCAGGGTCTCCTTGACTTTCTTCAACGCTTCGCGGGCGTTGGCGGCGATGAATCTTCTGACGTTCATGCTCTGCCTCCGATGATCGAGGTCACCTTGATGATGCGGGTTTCGGGAATTTCGTTATGGGCCAGAACCTTGAGCTGCGGGACGGAACGGCGCAAGAAGCGGGACAGGAGTACGCGCAAACTGGCAGGGACCAGGAGGACCGGACTGAGACCAAGCTCCTCCTGACGACGGGAGGCCTGCACCGTTTCCCGGACGAGGCTGTCCGCCAGCCCGGGTTCGAAACTGGCATTTTCGCCACCGCCGGTCACCGCTTGGCCGAGCAGCCGCTCCAAAGCGGGATCCAGGGTCATGACCTGGACTTCGCCGGTCCCCGGGAAAAGCTGCTGCACGATCGCCCGACCCAGGGCCGCGCGCACCTGAACCGTAAGCTCGTCTGCGTTCTGGGTACGCGCCGCGTGATCGGCCAGCGTTTCGATGATCGAACGCACGTCCCGGATATGCACCCCCTCTTCCAGAAGGTTCTGCAGCACTTTTTGCAAAGCGCCAAGGGGCAGCACTTTGGGCACCAGGTCCTCGACCAGTCTGGGCATTTCCTTGCCCAGGTGATCGAGGAGTTGCTGCACTTCCTGCCGACCGAGGAGTTCAGCGGCGTGGGTGAGGATCAGATGGTTGAGGTGGGTCGCCACCACGGTCGAGGGATCGACGACCGTGTAGCCATAGGCCTGAGCCTGGTCCTTGTCGCCGGCCCCGATCCATACAGCGGGCAAGCCGAAGGCCGGATCGGTGGTCGGAGTGCCGGACACTGTCCCGGCGACGCGACCCGGATTGATAGCCAGGAACTGGCCCGGGAAAGCCTCTCCCCGACCCACTTCCACACCTTTGAGGAGAATACGGTAGGCGTTGGGCTTGAGTTCCAGATTGTCGCGAATGTGTACGGGCGAGACCAGGAAACCGACTTCCTGGGCAAATTTCTTCCGCAGGCCGCGGATCCGGCGCAGGAGCTCGCCGTCCTGAGTCTTGTCCACCAAGGGAATCAGGCGGTAACCCACTTCCAGGCCCAGCACATCCAGCGGCGCGACGTCTGCCCAACTGGCTTCCTGCACGTCGGGAATCGGGGCCGGCGCAACGGTAACTGGGGCCGGCGTAGCCTTGATCTCGGCGTCCATCATCTTCCAGGTGGTCCAACCGAGCAGGCCCGCCATGAGGAGGAAGACCAAGTTGGGCATGCCCGGTATCAGGCCGAGCATTCCGACAATTGCCGCGGTCACAGCCATGACCCGCCAATTGCGGAACATCTGGCCGAGGAACTGTTGTCCGACATCCCGGTCGTCGGAAACTCGGGTCACCACCATGCCCGCGGCGATGGAAATGATGAGGCCGGGAACCTGTGCCACCAAACCATCGCCGATGGTCAGCAAGGTGTAGTTCCGCGCCGCCAGGGCAATCTCCATGTTGTGCTGGAAGACGCCGACGATCAGGCCCCCGAAGACGTTGATGACCATGATCACGATGCCGGCGATGGCGTCGCCCCGAACGAATTTGGAGGCACCGTCCATGGACCCGAAAAACTCGGCCTCCCGGGCGATATCGCTACGGCGCCGACGGGCTTCCTCTTCGGCGATGAGCCCGGCGTTGAGGTCCGCGTCGATGGCCATCTGCTTGCCGGGCATGGCATCCAGGGTGAAGCGTGCCGAGACTTCGGCCACTCGGCCGGCACCCTTGGTGATGACCACGAAATTGATCACCACCAGGATGAGGAAGACGACGATGCCGACCGCAAAATTCCCCCCCACCAGAAAGTGGCCGAAGGCTTCGATCACCTTTCCCGCAGCGTCGGGACCGGTGTGCCCCTCCAGCATGACGATGCGGGTGGACGCGACGTTCAGGGAGAGCCGCAGCAAGGTGGTCAGCAGCAGAACGGTGGGAAAGACTGAGAAATCGAGCGTCTTCCGGGTATTGACCGCCACCAGGAGCACGAGAATGGAGAGCGCGATATTGAAGGTGAACAAGACGTCCAGGATGAAGGCCGGCAGCGGCAGCACCATCATCGCCAGGATCATCAGGATGAGGACTGGCGCCGCCAGCTGGGTCACATTGAAGCGACCCAGGAAATTCTGCAGCGTGAGCGTCGTACTGGCCATTTAGCTCGGCTCCGGAACGAGGTCGGCAGGCACCGGGAGGTCGCGCGGAGGCAGGGGATACTGCCCTCCCCGAGCGCGCCACTGGCTCAGCTGAAAAACGTAGGCCAGCACTTCTGCCACCGCTGCGTACAGGTTGGCCGGGATCTCGGCGTCGAGTTCCACATGCTTGTGGAGTGCCCGCGCCAAGGGCGGCGCCTCGAGCAGCGGAACCGCGTGGAACGCCGCAATTTCGCGGATGCGACGCGCGATTTCGCCGGTTCCCTTGGCCACTACCTTGGGCGCCGCCATTCCTTGCTTATAGGCCAGTGCCACGGCGAAATGGGTGGGATTGGTCACCACCACGTCGGCCTTGGGCACGGCGGCCATCATGCGGCGACGGGCCGCTTGCAGCTGAAGACTACGGATACGCCCCTTGACCTGGGGATCACCCAGCATTTCCTTCATTTCCTGCCGCACTTCGTCGCGAGTCATTTTCAGGCGGTCGAAGTACTGCCAGAGCTGGAAGGGAACGTCGGCGGCCACCACCAGAACCAGAACTCCGGCCAGCAACAAGAAGGCCAGCGAGATCAGGCGCCCGGCGTGCATCACTCCGCTCTCCAGAGGTTCGGCCAGCAGGGCGATGATCTCGCCATGGAGATTCCAAACAACCAGGACGCCAACGCCGCCGACCAGAATGGCCTTGAGCATCGCCTTGCCCAATTCCGCCAGACTTGACCAGGAAAACATGCGTCCGAATCCGGTCAGCGGATTGAGCCGCGCCAAGTCGGGCGCCAGGGCTTTGGGTGCGAAGACCCACGCATTGAGAAAGAACGGGGGTAGCAAGGACGCAAGAACCAGCAATGCCAACAAGGGCGCCACCAGAACAGCCGCATCACCACCGATTTCTCCGAAACGGATCAGCATCCCCCGGGGATCACTCAAATTTCCGGAATCGAAGACGAACCCTTTGCGGGTCACCTCCATCGCCCCCCGGGAAAACCAACCCCCGGCCATCCAAAGCGCTGCCGCCGAGACCATCAGGGTCAAGAAAGTGCCGAGTTCTCGGGAATGAGGCACCTGGCCCTGTTCCCGGGCCTGCTCGATGCGCCTGCCTGTAGGCGCTTCCGTTCTGTCGAGGTCGCTCTCTTCCGCCATGGCCGCTTCGCAGGTTGCTTGCGGCTATTATAGGAAAAATTCAAGAAAATTAAACAGGTAGCCGATATTTTTTAATTCGTTTCTAAGATGCCAACGGTAAGCCGATGACAATAAGGTAAACCTGAAAATAGGAACGGGGGCCGAAGCCCCCGTTAACCCGTTGACTCTCAAGTGGAATCAGGAGAACTCCAGGGCTCGCATGCCCCGATCGACATCGGGATGCTGTCCCAGATCGGAGAGCAGTTCCTTCATGTCGAGGATCAAGACAATCTGACCGTTGGACAGGGTGGTGACCCCCGCCACGCCTCGCGGCCGGAAATCTTCGAGGGATTTGATCACCGCGTCGTCGCGGCCGGCAAAACTATCCACCCCGAGAATGAAACTGCGTTCCGCGGTCTGCATGAACACCCCGTATTCCGGGTGACGATTCAGGGGCCAACCCAGCAGCCGGGCAAGAGAGATCACCGGAAGCACCTCGCCGCGCACCACCAGGGTTTCCTTGCCGCCAACCTCCTGGATCTTGTCGTGCTCGATCGGCAGGATTTCCCGCACCAGGGACAGCGGCAGGGCGAAAGGCTGATCGCCCAGCAGGACCAGGAGCACGGGCAGGATGGCGAGGGTCAGGGGAAGCGAGATGATGAAGACCGACCCCTTGCCGGGCTCGGACCGAATGTCGATGGAGCCGTTGAGCTTCTGGATGTTGGTCTTGACGACGTCCATGCCGACACCGCGGCCGGAGACATCGGAGATCTGGGTCTTGGTCGAGAATCCCGGCAGAAAAATGAGATTGAGACTTTGGCGCTCGTCTAGGGTATTCGCTTCCTCTTCGGTGATCAGGCCCTTTTCCACGGCTTTGGCGCGAATGCGTTCGGCGCTCATGCCCTTGCCGTCGTCGGCAATGATGAGGACGATGTGATCGCCTTCCTGGCGAGCCTCCAGCCGCACCAGGCTCTTCTCCGGTTTACCGACTGCCTTGCGCTCGGGGGGCGCCTCGACACCATGGTCGACGGCGTTACGGATGAGGTGGATCAGGGGATCGGCAAGATCCTCGATCATGGTCTTGTCCACCTCGGTTTCCTCACCCGCCAGGACAAGTTCGACGTCCTTACCCAACTGTCGCGCCAGATCGCGGGCAATCCGCGGGTATTTCTGGAACAGGCGACCGATGGGCTGCATGCGGGTCTTCATCACCGAGTTCTGAAGATCCGACACCAGCAAATCGAGTTGGCTCACCGCCTGGTCGAGGGCATGCAAAGTCTCCGAATCGCTCTTGCCTGCCAGGATGTCAGCCCGCAGACTCGTCAATCGATTCTTGGTTAGCCCGATTTCGCCCGAAAGATTGAGCACCTGATCGAGACGCGCGGTATCGACCCGGATCGTATTTTCCCTGGCCCGCTCTTCGGTCCGGCGGCCTACGGCAGCGCCTCCCGGCTTGTCGGTCGAACGCCTTCCATAGGGGGATGGCGCACTCTGGGCCGCCGCGGGGGCTGCTGGCGTACCAGCGGGCTGGACCACCATTTCGGCCGACGACGCGGGGGCAACAGCGGCCGCGACCGGCGCGGACGCCTGGTTTGCGGGCTGCCCGCTTGCCGCGGCGTGCAAGGCGTTCCAATCGGGGTCCCCTCCCTGGGCGGCAGCAGCCGCGGGCTGGGGCGGCGGAGCCGCTACGGCTGGGGAGGCATGGGCAACCGCCGATCCCTCGCCCAAAGCAGCGTGCAGGGCGCCCAATACGCCCGGATCGGCGGATTGGGGTTGTACCCCCTGGGACAGCTCGCCGAACATTTCCCGCACGCCCTTGGTGGCCGCCATGATGGTGTCCATGAGCTCGGGCGACAGGTGGAGCTCGGCATTACGGAGCCGGTCGAAAAGATTTTCCGTAAGGTGGCAAAGGGTGACCAACTCTGCGGCATTGAGGAACCCTGCTCCGCCTTTGATGGTGTGAAACCCGCGGAAGATGTCGTTGAGCAGCCCGCGGTCGTCGGGCATGCGCTCCAAGTCCACCAGCTTGTTGTCCACGTCCGACAACAGGTCGTGGGCTTCCTGCAGGAAATCCTGCAACAGGTCTTCCATGCCCGCAAAATCGCTCATGGCACCGCTCCTCAGAATCCGAGACTGTCGAGCAGGTCGTCTACCTGCTTCTGATCGACGACGACGTCGGTACGTCCTTCCGCCGAGATCACCGGTCCGTTCATCAGACTATTGACCTCCTCGGTCCGCTTCTGCTCGGGAACCACCTCGATCAAAAGCCCCATCATGCCTTGCTCAAGAACCTGAGAAAGGGACACGATCTTCTTGATGACCTGGCCGGTGAGATCCTGAAAATCCTGGGCCATCATGATCTCGGTCAGTTGGGCACGGGTCAAACGAGTCTGTTCCGGAAGCTTCTGGTTGAAAAATGCCCGCGTTTCCGCGGCCAGTGCTTTGAATTGCTCGACACCCAGTTGGTTGGAGAACACCTTATCCCAGCGGGCTCCCAAGTCCTTGGCTGAATTCTCGATATCGTCCACCAGCGGCCCGGCAATGTCGGTGGCGTTGAGAACGCGACAGGCCGCCTGTTCGGTCAGGTTGGCCACATAGGCCAAGCGGTCCTGGGCGTCGACGCTGGCCGACATGGTCTGCTCGACGATCTTGTCGTAGCCCAGTTCGCGAATTGTGTCGTGAAGCTGCCGCGCCATGTGGCCGACGCGATTGAACACCGCCTCCTGTTGCGGCCAACCGGGCCCCGCGTCGGCCGCCGGAGGCTCAGGTGCAGGAGCGGACGGAACCTCTGCCGCTACTGAATATTCGCTTGAAACACTGTCGAACAGCGCTTGTAGGTCGTCGCTGTCCCCCAGATCGGTAATCGCCCTCGCTGGCGCGGGAGTTGGGGCGGGTGCCGGAGCGGGCTGTGGCGCAGCCTGGGGAGCAGGACTCCCAGCATCGGCTGCGATGCTGTCGAAGAGCGCTTCGAGTTCGTCGGAATCGTTGTTGGCAGTCATGATGGTCCTCTCTCAGCCCTGACCCATCTTTTCGAAGATCTTGGTCAGTTTTTCCGACAGCGTCCCGGCAGTAAACGGCTTCACGATGTAACCACTGGCACCCGCCTGAGCAGCCGCGATGATGTTTTCCTTCTTGGCTTCTGCAGTGATCATCAGCACCGGCAGATGCTTGAGGTTCGGTGTGGACCGAATGGTCTGGAGCAGGGTGAGCCCATCCATGTTGGGCATGTTCCAATCGGTGACGACAAATTCGAAACCACCGGCCTGGAGCTTCTGCAGGGCGATGGCGCCATCCTCGGCCTCATCGACGTTGGTAAACCCAAGTTCTTTAAGCAGGTTGCGAACGATTCGGCGCATGGTGGAAAAATCATCCACCACGAGGAATCTCATTTTGGGATCAGCGGCCATTCAATACTCCGGTTTTCAACGTTCGAGCAAGGGTCTCAAGGTATCGGCCAGGGCTTCTGCGTCGAACTTGGCAACGTAGGCGTCCACTCCGACAGACTTGCCCATGGCGCGGTTGGCTTCGGAAGAGAGCGAGGAATGCATGACGATGGGCACCCCCTCGAATCGGGGATCGCTCTTGATGTTCTTGGTCAGCACATAGCCATCCATTTCGGGCATCTCGGCATCCACCAGGATCAGGCGTACTTCGTCCCGCATGCGCCGCCCGATTTGGGTGGCATGGGCGGCAATCGCCTGCAACCGCGTCCAGGCTTCCGCACCATTGGTGGCGTGCTTGTGGCGAACGCCCAGTTTTTCGAGGACCTCGGTGATCTTGCGACGCGCCACCACGGAATCATCCACGAAGAAGACACTCGTATCGGCGTCCACGCGGGCAGGGGGAATGTCGATGATGACCGCCTCGCCGAAAGCATTGGCGAGGATTTGCTCGACATCGAGAATCGAAACCAGGTGGCCGCCGTCGAGTTCGATGACCGCAGTGATCAGTCCCTGGTTGGCGGTCAGCACGCTTTCCGGCGCCTTGACCCGCTCCCAATCGACGCGAATGATGCGATCGACTTCGTGAACCAGGAACCCCAGGGTACGCTTCGAATACTCGGCCACCATCATGGTCTTGCCCAAGCCACTAGGGCCCCCTTCGAGTTGGAGGAAAGGGGCCAGCGAGAGCACCGGAATGACGTTACCGCGCAGGGAAATGAGCCCTTCGACGCCCCGGGGCATATTGGGCGTCTTGGTGATGTGGGGCGTGCGTCCAACCTCGCGGACCTTGAACACATTGATCCCGAAAGTCTCGCGCGTCCCCAGCGAGAACAGCAGGATCTCCATCTTGTTGGACCCGGCGAGGCGGGTCCGGGCATCGACGCTATCCAGAAGGTTCTTGTTTTCGACCATATCCACGACAGTCTCCTCCCGGACTCAGGCAGCCTTGGCCGGGACCGAACCCTGCAGGCGGCGGGACAGGGTTTCCGAAAGGCGCAGGGGCTCGAATTTGGGTACGTATTCGTCCACGCCGACCGACTGCCCGAGCTTCTGGTTGGACATGCCGGAGAGGGACGAATGCATGATCACCGGGATGCCCGTGAACCGAGGATCGGACTTCATCCGCTTGGTCAGGATATAGCCGTCCATTTCGGGCATCTCGATATCGGTGAGAACAAGGCTGATCAGCTCGGCAGCGGACTTGCCTATGGATTGGGCGTAGGACGCCATCTTCTCCAATTCGTCCCACATCTGCCGCCCGTTGATCGCCGAGACCGATTTCACGCCCATCGCAGCCAAGGTGCGCTCGATCTGGCGCCGGGCGACGCTGGAGTCATCGCAGTAGAAGACCGTGGCCTCCGGCTTGTTCACCTGGACGACGCCGCGATACATCATTTCGTCGTCATAGGAGGTCGTCTCGGAAAGTATCCGCTCGACGTCCATCATCATCACCAGACGCCCATCCTCCAGTTCGGTCACCGCGGTGACCAGACCGCCGGTCTGGGCGGTGAGCATTTCCGGCGGCACCCTCATCTTGCTCCAATCGAGGCGCAGGATGGTATCGACGCCTTCGACCAGGAAGCCCTGGGTGTGACCGGCATACTCGGTGACGATCATGATGTCCCGGGGCGTAGTCGTCGCGATCCCGGTGTACTTGGCCAGATCGATGACCGGAACGAGGACGCCGCGTAAGCTGACCATGCCCTCGACCGAAGACGGCATGTCGGGCGCCGCGGTGATCGGGGGCGTGCGCATGACTTCGCGCACCTTGAACACGTTGATGCCGTAGGTTTCGCGCCGGCCGGTACGCTGATCCTCCCCCAGGAAGAACAGCAGAATCTCCAGCTTGTTGGTGCCTGCAAGCTTGGTTCTCGCGTCGATACTCTTGAGCAGATCAGACATTCCACACCCCTCTTCCCGACACGCCGAATTCTCGGCAAGCCCCGTCCGGCAATGGTAATTCAAGCATACACAGTTTCATCACAAGCTAAAACCTGATTCCTTCCCGCACGGCAGCCTGAGAACCCCGGAAATCCAGGTTTTTGGCGCCTCCCCCGGAGGGTTATCGACGGCCGTGGCGACTTTCTTTAGGCGATGCGGAACAACTTGCCGAAATTGGCAATGTCGAGGACCTGCTTGACGTTGCCGCGCACGTTGCCGAGCACGACGTCTTTGCCCGCACCGGTGACCTTGTCGCGCAACATCAGGAGCATGCCGAGGGCCGAACTATCGAGATAATCGACGCCGGAAAAATCGACGGTCACTTCCCGGATGGCGGCATCCCCGACAAGGCCTTCGTAGGCCGCACGGAAATCGCGATGGGTATTGAAATCGAAGCGGCCGCTCAACTTGATTACGGCCTTGTTGCCTTCCTTGGTCACGGTAGCCTGCATGGCGTCTCCTCTCGTGTGACTCGTTCTCTGCGCCGCGTATGGAAAGCGCGACACCCTAGTTTAATACGGCTCACCGGGCTTGAGTGAGCGCAATTCCTCATCGGGCCGCTGCCGCGAGCACTTTGCGCGCCATTTCGGCGAGGCTGCACTGCTCTTCGACCGCCCCCACCAGAAATGCCTCTCGTGGCATGCCATAAACCACACAACTCCCTTCATCCTGACCGAAGGTTCGCGCGCCGGCCTGACGCAAGCGCAACAGGCCCTGGGCGCCATCTTTGCCCATACCCGTGAGAATGGTGGCGACCGCTTGGCGCCCAACCACTTCGGCGGCGGAATCGAAGAGCACGTCCACCGAGGGCCGGTGACGATTCACGGGCGGAGCAGTAGACAACTCCGTGATGTATCCCGCGGAAGTCTTGCGTATCTTCAGGTGGGAATGACCGGGAGCGATATAGACGGTACCCGGCTCCACCCGCTCATTGCCTGCCGCCTCGAGCACCCGGGGCGCCGACAGGGTATCCAGACGTTTGGCGAAGGACGCGGTGAAGGATTCGGGCATGTGCTGGACGATGAGGATGGGCGGACAATCCTCGGGAACGCCGGAGAGAAAATGCTTGATGGCCTCGGTACCGCCCGTGGAGGCTCCGACAAAGATAATCTTGTTGATGGCGCCCCCTAGCCTGACGATTGGAGAAGAACGGACGGGCATTGCCGCAGGCGCAGTTACCGGCGGCAGGGTACGCACCCTGGCGCCTTTGGCGGCCCGTAGCTTATCCGCCAACTCCTCGGCGTAATCCTCCATGCTCTGCCCGGTATCGGCTCTGGGCTTACCGATGAAATCCACCGCCCCCAGTTCCAGAGCTCGCAGCGTAGTGTCCGAACCGGCTTCGGTGTACGCCGACACCATGACCACCGGCATGGGCCGCAGGCGCATGAGGCGCTCGAGGAAGACCAGTCCGTCCATGCCCGGCATCTGAACATCCAGGGTCAGGACATCCGGGTTGAGCGCCTTGATCATTTCCCGAGCGGCCTGGGCATCCGGCGCCGCCCCCACCACCTCGAGATCGGGGAAGCCGGCGATCAATTCGGTCAACAGGCCTCGCATCAAGGCCGAGTCGTCGACGACAAGAACGCGTGTCTTCAAGCTCATGGTCCTTGTTTAGGAGTTCATGGCAGCCCTCGCCGCCTCAGATAAAGAGTTCGACATCGCCCTCGACCTTCGCCGTGACCAGCCGCTCCTTGTATTCACGTTCGCGGCTGAACAGGGTGTCGTTGTGGACGCGGTGCAGTTTCTTGACCAGCACCTTGCCGGTGCTCGGGAAGTAATACACTTTGCGCGGATAGGAATCGAGGAGATCCTTGGCGACCACGGGGACCTTTTCGGTGTTGAGAAATTTGAGGACGAACTCGGCATTGCGCACGCCAACGTTGCTGCTGGCCAGGCTTTCCATCACCGCCCCGCCGCCGAAGACCTTGGCTTCCAGCCGATTGCGACGCGCTCCCAACTTGAGCAGATGGTTGATCAACACCTCCATGGCGTAGGTCCCGTAACGGGCCGAGGTGCTCAGGACCTCTCGGCCGCCCTCGTCCGGCAACATGAAGTGATTCATGCCGCCTATGCCTGAATCCGGGTCGCGAATGCAAGCCGCGACGCACGATCCCAGGACGGTCACCAGGAGCATGTCCTTGGTGGTGACGAAGTACTCTCCCGGGAGAATCTTGGCCGCCTCCGATTCGAAGTGACGATCGAAGTACCGGTTGGTGGCAAGGTGCTCGTCGAAAGCGTGGGCGGTCACGGTGATCTTTCATCGCCCCCGCTGACCGCGGGTGGGTACATAGACGGTCTTGCCCAGTGACCTGAACAGGTCTGCAGCATGCAAGAAACTCTCGGAATGGCCGGCAAACATCAAACCATCCGCTTCGATCATCGGCTCGAAGCGGGAAAGAATCTTGTATTGCGTCGGTTTGTCGAAATAGATCATGACGTTGCGGCAGAAGATGACGTCCAGCGGCCCGCGCACGGGCCAATTGGGTTCGAGCAGATTGATACGCTGAAACTCGATGAGCCGTTTCAATTCAGGGCGCACCGCGACCATGCCCTCTTGGGAGCCCGTTCCCCGCAGAAAGAAACGCCGCAGGCGCTCGGGATCCATTTTTTCAACCCGCTCGACCGGGTAAACGCCTTTGCGCGCGGTTTCGAGAACGTTGGTATCCAGGTCCGAGGCAAAGATCGACACGTGGGACACCTGACTGCCAAAGGTTTCCAGGATCGTGATGGCGATCGAATAGGGCTCCTCGCCGGTCGAGGCTGCGGAACACCAGACCCGGATCGGGCGGCGCGTCCCCAGTTGCTTCAGGTGATCGGCAAAGATGGGGAAGTGGTGGGGCTCGCGGAAGAAGGAGGTGAGATTGGTGGTCAGGGAGTTGACGAAACGCTCCCACTCCTCGCCGCCATCGCGCTCCAAGGCGTCGAGGTAGGCGGCAAAGCTGCTCTTTCCCGTCGCGCGCAACCGCCGGGCAAGGCGGGAATAGACCATGTCCTGCTTGATCGGAGACAGC
The DNA here is from genome assembly GCA_035345935.1 of Rhodocyclaceae bacterium. Classification (GTDB taxonomy): domain Bacteria; phylum Pseudomonadota; class Gammaproteobacteria; order Burkholderiales; family Rhodocyclaceae; genus SSSZ01. The sequence goes on from DAORDK010000032.1 coordinate 32,343, forward strand.
GAAATGCCCGCGTGGGCATAGATGAGTTTGCGTACCCGCTCAAAGTCCGCGGCGGAAAAGTTGAATTCGCGGCTACCGCATTCCCGCGCGGCGAGGCCCTTGGCCGTTTGACCCAAAGACGACCGCCCATCGTCGAGTGCCATGGTCAGAACTCTTCCCACTCGTCATCGGCAGCCGCGGCCGCGGGCAATTTGGGCGCTGCGCGACCCACCCGCACGGGCTCCCGATGGGCGAGGGCGGGACGCTGCCTTTCGTGCGCCGTCCTTTCCACCACCGGAGTGCGGCCGCGGGTAGTACTTTCGTTCCCGGTGCGGAACACCGAGACTGCGGAGCTCAGGGCGTGCGCCTGTTCCTCCAGACTCTCGGCCGCCGCCGCC
>DAORDK010000033.1:0-31955 GCA_035345935.1 Rhodocyclaceae bacterium
TTTCCCGAAGACCATACTTCCCGGCGCCTGATGGCGGCGGCACGCCGCAAGGCAGCCCGATCCCGCAATGCCGTGCGGCGCCTGCTCGCCGCGCCGGAATCGCCCCGTCTGCTCCTCGATTTCACCGCTGCCCTGGTCACGCTGGATCCGTCGGGAAGCGCCACCAGTTCCTCCGAATTCGCCCGTGGCTGCCTGATTCGGCGCGCCCGCCAGGCCTCCCGACTGGCCCGCCGCCCTGCTGCCCTCGGCGACTCCGAGCGGCATGTCCTTCGCATCCGTTGCAAGAAACTGCGCTACACCCTGGAGTTTTTTTCCTGCCTATTGCCGGCGCGTCGACTCAAGCCGTATCTGGCGACCCTGAACCAGCTCCAGGACGAACTGGGGCTGATCAACGACCACGTCACCGCCATCGATCTGGTCGCGCAGCTTCCCGGCAAACTCCCCCAGGGGCCGGTTCTCGGATGGCTGCACGGGCGCCATGCCCTGCTCATCGAGGAGCTTCCCGAGATGCTGGAAACCTGGCTGGCCCAACCCGCTCCCTGGAAGCGAAAATAGGATGGACCTGCTCCTGTGGCGCCACGCCGAAGCCGAGGACGGGCCGGTGGACCTGGAAAGACCGCTCACTCCGAGAGGCGAAAAGCAGGCCAGAGCCATGGCCAGGTGGATCCTCGGCCATGCCCCTTCGACCCTGCGGATCGTGGTCAGCCCAGCGCTGCGCTGCCAGCAGACGGCGGCGGCTTTGGGCAGAGCCTTCGAGACCTCCGGAACGATCAGCCTGGACAGTTCAGCGGATGCGATTTTGCGCGAAGCGGGGAGTCATCCCGATTCCCGGTGCGTCGTGATTGTGGGTCATCAACCCTTGCTGGGCAGGCTGACCGCGTGGCTGCTCGCCGGACGCGAAATGGACTGGGCGATCAAGAAGGGGGGACTCTATTGGATCTCGGTCGATGGAACCGAGGGAATCGTCAATGGAAAACTGCGCTGTGCCATCTCGCCGGAAATGCTGTGACACCCCGAACCAACAAATCATGAAAAACACGCCGCCCAACGGGATACCGAACGAACATGTTCTCGCGCTCCTGCCCGAAAAATGCAATCGCGTTGTCGAGATAGGCCCAAGTATTGGCGCTCTGGCAAAGGCTTACCGCACCAACAATCCCGATACGGAATACATCGGGATTGAACTGGATGAGGAATTCGCCAGGATCGCGCAAGCGTCCTGCAACAAAGTCATTCAAGGAAGTATCGAGACCCTCTCCGATGCCGACCTCGATTCAGCCGCTCCCGCCGACTGCTGGGTCTTCTCCGACGTCCTCGAACATCTCTACGATCCCTGGAAAACCCTGCGTCGCATCAGAGATCGCTGCAGACCGACCGATTGCGTCGTGGCCTGCATCCCGAACATTCAGCACTGGACGGTTCAGGTCAAGATATTGACCGGGCAGTTCTGGTACGAAGACGCTGGGCTGTTGGACCGTACCCACATCCGTTTCTTTACTCGCCAGACCCTGAGCCAGATGTTTGTCGATTGCGGATTCGAAATCACCGAGGGCGGTGCCAGACATGCCCAGATTCAAGGGCAGGAGAAAGCGGTTGCCGCTATTCGCCAATTCGCCATGGCACTGGGAATTGATTCCGCGCTGGCCGAGGAGGACTCCATGGCCTATCAGTATGTCGTCAAAGCGATGCCCCGCTGAATTCTGGCGACTCATCGGGCAAACAAGAAAGCAATTTCAATCGTGCTGCCGCAGCAGGTCATATCAAGTCGACGTAGGGCCCGAAATCCGCCTTATGGCCGATGCCGACGCGGAAGTGATCAAAAAATAGGGAATAGCGCGCCGGGTTGAAAAGTGCCTCTGAGGTAAACGGCCCCTCGAAACTTGCTCCCACAAGGTCACTCCTGACAAAAAACGCATTCACGCCAGTGATGTTTGTTCCAACCAGGGTATAGCCCTTGCTCATGGCGGTTTCCGTCATTGCCGCCAAGCTCGCGCCCATATAATCTCCGCCTTTCCAGGCATAATCGCTATCGAATATAGGCTTCTTTATCAAAGAAGCAGGAAATTTTCCGTTATATTCGATACAAATCACCTTGGGCCTGTAATTCAGTGCCTCGAAAAGGTATATATCCATTCCATCAATATCGATGGACAGGAAATCAAGCTCTTCCGGATTGATCTGAATTGCGGACATTGTCGAATCGATTGCTTCGCCGATATTGTCAGGCGTGACCATCCCGACGCCTACCGATAACCGCCTTGAATTGATAAGGGAATGAAAATTTCCCTCGATATTCTGCTTCTGATCTATATTCCCTTCAAGCCAGGCGCCGCGCCAGCCCTTGTGAATCAGATAGAGGCTGTTGCATTCGAGACCATCCTCGACCCCGATTTCGCAAAATGTACCCGCTGCAATATTCAAGCGCCGAAATATCTCTTCAATGATTCCATCTTCGTCATGCTGGCTGTAGACCTTGAAACCAAAATGTTCGAGGCGCTTGGGTTGATCCTTGATCCGCTGTTTTATCTGCTCGATCTCATTTCGCGCGTGGTATCCGGAATTGCGCTGGATATCGCCGCGAAGACGACTGATCTCCAGGCCGATGCTGTTCAGGGCATCGACGATCACCTCTACCGCGTGGATTTGATCTTCTTCGTTCATCGTTCCTGGCCTTCTTCTGGAGTGAAAGGATAAGAGCCGACCCGGCCTCGGGTCGGGTGCATTGACTCGTGCGCTACAGAGGCGCCCGCCCCAATGACCGCACGACTTTATTCGAGCGACTCAAGGAATGTGTCGCCATGCTTTTCGAGGTCGTTGGCAATGGCCTGATATTCCTGGCGCAAGGCCGCCAGATCGCACTGGTACGTACCGTCATCCTCCAGCCCCTTGAAGAGGGTTCCCGCAAACCACTTCCCCGCGAAATAGAGGTAATCGTTGACGATGACGCGCTTGAGTTCGGTATTTCCGGGAGTCTTGGCCGCGCCGCCTTCATGGAGGCACTTGGCCGCGGGTACGCAGGCAATCTGCCAGCCGCGAGCCCGCGCCGAATACGAATAGTCGCTGTCCGAGCACATGAAACGCATGTTTTCGTCGAGCAGGCCAATTTCGACGACCGTTTCCCTACGAATCATGGCCGCGGCACCATTCGCCCAGGTGACCAGACTTGGCTCCCGGTAATTTTCGGCATCGCCCACGAAATGGATGCCTCCCGGAAAGGTCCGCCTGCTGCCTCCCCAAAGCACTTGCGAGGGGGATGAATAATCGAGTTGGAGTGGCGCAGCGATCCCCACCCCGGAATATTGCGCCATGAAGGACAGGAGCTCGGCAACCGCAGTTGTATCCAGATAGCAGTCCTGATTGAGCATGAGGAAGTATCCGAATGCCGGATTGGACAACCCGTAACGAAGGCCCTCGTTGATTGCCGCAGTAAAGAGTATGTTGTCGTCCGAATTGTCGCGCACATAGACGGCGATGCGCTCTGCCGCCGTCTGGCCAGCAAGCGCGTCCAGGCACCGTTGAAGCTTTTGCGGACTCCTGAAGGCCGGAATGATGACGAGAACGTCTTTTTCGCGAGGACCAGTTTGCTCTGCGGGATTCGGATTCATTTGACCTAGAAACCCCAGTTGGACGAGTCCGTTGGTGAGTTCGGGCGGGTATCTGGCGCGAAGCGACGAGGCGGCAGGCTGATGCCTCTTCGGAGGAGCGACAAGGCCAGGCGCCCGTCCGGATGCGCCAGCGGGTTCGTAGCGCTTCCACCTTTCGGTTGAGGGGTGTCACGAGGGCAGGAGGTCGCAATCATCTGTTTTTCCGGGCCTTGTTGAGCGTTCAGCGGAGGTTTCCAGGTTCAGTTCCTGATCAGGGGCAAGCCGGCCAACTTGGCGATCGCATCGCGATGGTCGATGAAGCTATTCTGATCTTTCGCATTTTCCCGGTGTTCGAGCTTTCTAAACAACGCCCCCGTGATCCATTTGTCGGCGAAATAGACCGTGTCTTCGCGAATGACCTGCATGAGCGCTGCATCATTCGGCCGTAACGCCCCTCCAGGTTTGTGATAACAGCACGCCGCACGAATCCAGACAACCTGCCAGCCGCGCGCGCGGGCAGAAAAGGAGAAATCGGCGTCGGAACATACGAATCGCATGTTTTCGTCCAGGAGGCCAATCTCCAGCAAGACCTCCCGCTTGACCATGAATGCCGCACCGTTCGCCCACACGGTCTCTCCCCCGGAATCCAACCCGGAATGGGGCCCCTGGAACGCCTTCCCCTCGGGAAAGGATTGCTGTGACCCCACCCAGAGGGCGTCCTCGGGATTGTCGGGATCGAGTTGAATCGGCGCGACGATCCCGACCCCTGGGTATTCTTCCATGAACTGGACCAGCCTCTCGATCGCATCGCTCGCCAGCCGGCAGTCTTGGGTCAGCACCACGAAGTAGCGGTAGTTCTGGCGCTCCAGTCCGTATTTGAGACCCTCATTCACCGCCGCGGTGTAGTACACGTTATCCAGCGAATTGTCCCGCACATAAAGGGATATCCGCTCGGCCACGGTTTGTCCGGAAACGGCCGCGACGCAGAGTTCCAGCGCCGCCGGATTTCTGAAGGCGGGGACGATGACGAGAATGTCTCGCGCGGTTCCCGGTTCCCCTGGCCCCGGCTGGCAATCTCCGCCGGTCGCGGAACCCGCGGCATGGTCAATACCGCTTATGGTCGATGTATCCAAGGCAGCCTCCCAGGAGCAGCCAGAAGAAGAGCGGATTGCCTTCGCGCATTCCATCGTCGCTCAGGTTTCGCAGGAGCAATACGGCAAACAGGGCGATGAAACACATGAACATCCGTTTGACCGCCGGAGTAGCGTCGGCAAACCCTCTCCCGGCGTGGCGAACAAGACCCGCCCCCCAGAAGGCAAGCGCACCGACTCCGACGATACCGGTCTGCAGCCAAACGTTGATCAGGTAATTGTGGCCGTGGGAGTAGAGGGATTCATTTTGCGTCGAATACTCCAGAAATCGGCGGTTGTATTCGATTGCCGGCAGTTGCCAGCCCAGCCCGACACCGGCCCAGAAATGTTCCTGACCCCGTTCGAGCCAGTACTTGAATATCTCGTAGCGCTCGGTTCGGGCGAAAACCTTGTAATACCCCCCGGTATCGCCAAAATCGCCGGCAATGTACGAGATCGGCCGAGTCAGCGAGATCGAGTAGTACGCCGCCACGAGAAGGATTGCCAGGAGCGCGCAGGAGGCGAACCAATCCCGGGATCGCCGGGGAGTCAGGCGCAGGGCACCGAACCCCGCCACGAGCATCACCGTGACCGCAATGATTGCGAGCATGTACATGCGCTGGGGGAAGAGGGCAAAGGGCACCACCTGCCAGGCACAAAGCGCGAGCATCGGCACCCACGAATACCGCTCCCCTGCATCGACGGATTGGGCAAACCACCAGAAAAGGATCGGAAACGCAAGGGCCATCCAGGTGCTGGTCACCACGGTGTCAAATCCGATCAGCCTGAACTCATGGTGAAGGACATACTGACCGAATAGCAGGTAGGCGGGCAGGAGAATAACGGCAACCCGCAGTGCTCGCCCGGTCACCACCTGGACGCGAAAACACGCATAACCGAAAACCAGACCCGCCACCGGCAACAGGTACCAGCGAAACCATTCGTGCAGCGAGAACGTCGGAAAACGGGACCAGAGACAACTGGCCAAAGCCCACCCGATCACGGGGACGGAGGAGGCAATCGCGAACCAGGGCCAATGTCGGGGATCGAGAAGACGGCGCGCCAGATCAAGCAAGCCCAGTACGACCAGACTGTAGTAGAAGATATCGACGTACTTCCACTCGCCGTCAAACAAGAGGAAGAAGATCGGATCGAGGATATCCCAGAGGACGGGAATCCTGGGCGTAACGGTGATCAGGACGATCAGCAGGAGGGTGAGCGTCGCCAGCCGCCGGTCCCGTGACAAGGCCACGCCGCTCATTCGGCGAGTCCCTTTGCCTCGGCCAGGGCGACAAATTTCAGATAGGCGTTCTCGAGCCGGTTGTTGCTCCGTACGAGAACGATACGGGCTCCGCTTGCGGCCACCTGCGCCAGAAAACCTGCCAGATCTTCGCTCTTCACCGTTCCTCGTTGCTGCCCGCCGGGATCAGGTTCAAAGCCGGGGAAACGGTTCGCAGACTCCAGGACCACTTCGAAGGTCTCGCTGGATTCCCCGAGTATCGCCGCCGTGCTTTCAGTCGTCCGTATCGTCCCACGATGAATGAAGGCGAAGCGATCAGCGAGTTGCTCCACATCATTGAGGATGTGCGACGAAAACAGCAATGTCTTTCCGGATTTTCGGAAATCCATCAACACATCGACGACCTCTCGCCTCCCGAGGGGGTCGAGACCCGAAAGGGGTTCATCGAGAATCAGGATCTCCGGCTCTGATACCAGCGCCTGGGCCAGGGCAACGCGCTGCGCCATCCCTTTGGACAATTCCCGGATTCGCTTGCGCCCCAGCCCGGCAACCCCCAGGCGTTCAAGCCAGTGGCCACAACGCTTTTCGACCAGGGATTCCGGAACCCCGTGCATGCGCGCGGCCATCCTGAGCAGTTCGTCAGGTCTCAGGTAGTCGTACAACAAGGGATTTTCGGGAACATAAGACACCCTTCTCCGACTCGAAGGATCGCGCGGATCCAGGCCCTGAAGCCTAACCGACCCGTGGGTGGGACTTTGCAGTCCCAGCGCAATGCGGATCGAAGAACTCTTCCCCGCTCCGTTATGGCCGATAAAGCCGACCGATTCGCCATAAGCAATGACCAGGGAAACATCCTGGATCGCGACGATTTTCCTGCGCCGCCATCCGGAAGCGTAGATCTTCGTTACCTGGTCGAGACGTATTGCATCCATCAGCTATTTTCCTGTCGGCCTCTTCTGCTTTAGCACAGGTAGATGGTTGGCCACTTCGTATCCCAGTCCCACCTTGTCTTCAGGAATACGCTCGATCAATCCGGAATCGACCAGATCAGCGAGGGAATCGATCCCGCTTCCGAAGCGGCTCTCGAATTCCTTTGCGGCAAGCCTGAGGCGACGAAGGTTCTCCAGCCGCTCGACTCGCAGTCTCAGATAGTCCTGGAGCGCCCTGTCCCGGGTCGTTTCTGCAAGCTTGGCGGTAAGCCGTATTGCCGAGTCCGCATCCTCCGATCGCTCCAGCCAGCGGGCTGCGGTGACCGTCATCAATTGCCGGTCACCGTCTGTCGGGGCGCTCTCCGCGCCTCGCAGGGCCGCCTGGTAGGCGCTTTGCCAGTCGCCTAGAAACTGAATCTGATTGAAGCCGTAAAAAAAAGCCGGAAGGATATCGCCACGGCGCGCCTCCATGGCCCGCCGCAGGATGGTTTGCCCTCGTTCGAATTCGCCTTCCCAGGGCAGTATGGCGGCCGCCACATAGTAGTTGTCCTCATGGGCAGGATTCAACCACGACGCGTCCTCCTGAATTCTGGCCAGGGCGGCCAGCGTACTGGAGGACATCCTGGTCGCATCGACCACGATCGCTCTCCAGGTTCCGGCGTTCGCCGCCAGATATCGGTCCCCCCAGGCAGCAAGAATCTGAAGCGGAACATTGAGGGCTACCCGCAGTTCGCTCGGCTCATACTTCGCGGGAGGTCTGGTCCAGTTCCCGACGACGAACGCCAGGACTCCAAGGGCAATCCACCCGAACGCCGGTTCATTGCGGAGAGTCGTCATGGGTTCAGGAAGGGTTCGCCAGCCTGTCGTTCAGACTCTGCGCGATTCGAGTCAACACATCGACCCAATTCTCCGCGGCAGAGCGCCTTATCAGTCTAACCGTCGGATACCAGGGACAATCCTCGCGCCCGAGTTGCCAACGAAAATCCGGCCGCTTGTCGGGAACAAGAATCCAGGTCTCCTTGCCCAGGGCGGCGGCGAGGTGCGCCACCGCGGAATCGACAGAAATCACTAGGTCGAGGTGCGAGATGGCGGCCGCGGTCTGGTGCAGTCGGTCGCACACCGATGCAAGATTGCGCAACACGAGTTGGGGAAAGGCCTGGGCCTGGTTGGAAGCCACATCCTTCTGCAAGCTGTAGAGCGAAAGCCCGGGCAATTCCGCAAGGGGAAGCCAGTCCTCCAGGGAAGTCGAACGATTCGCATCGTTCGGGTGTTGTGAATTTCCTGCCCAGACGATCCCAACCTTCAGCCGGGTATCGGCTCTCAACACGTCGACCCACTCGTCCGGCAGGCACGAACTTACGGCCCGGTAATAGGGAAACGCCAGCGGAGGCATTTCGAGGTCGACTCCGAGCAAACCCGGCAGGCGCATCAAGGGAACGCAGAAGTCATAACTCTCCGGCGCGACGAGCACCTTCTCGCGACGAATCACGGGGAACGCAGGGAACTGGGCCGCGACGAACTCAAAGACGTCTGCATACACCGCGAGCGTAATCCGGGCTTGAACGGGCAATTGGGCGACCAACGGCAGAAACTGCAAGAGATCGCCGTGGCCCTGGTCCTGAAAAACCAGAAGTGTCTTGCCTTCCAGACGCTCGCCCCGCCATTCCGGTGCCGGCAGGGTCTCCTCGGGAAGACCAAGCCTGTAGTGCTCCCATCCTTCTTCAAATCGGTTCCTCGCCAGTAACCAGGTCCCGAGTTCCAGGTGTCCGTGCTTCAGGCGCGGATAGGTCGAAACGATCTCGCGAAGCAACTTCTCGGTCGACTCGTCCTGCCCCAACAGCGCGTAGAGGTAGACCAGACTCATTTTTCCCGCAAGATCGTCGATTGCAGCGAATTTCTCCCCGACCACCAGCGCTTGCGCCTCACCGGCACGACCTTGCCTGGCTAACGCAAGGGCCAGATAGACCTTGTCTTGCGTATCGCCGGATTGCGAGAGCAACCAGCGGGCCGCGTGTTCCGCGAAGCAACTGGCGCCTCGGTCCAGGGCGAACTGGACGACTTCCCGCCAACACCCGATATCCTCCCTGTTGAGCAACAGGGCGCGCTGCAGCGCATCTCCGGCCTGGACAAAATTCCGCTGGATCCGCAATACCCGCGACAACCCGAGGTAAGCGGAATAACTCCTGGGATCAAGGTGCACCGCCCGGGAATAGGCCTCACCGGCCTCATTCCACTCCTGCCGGGAATACGCCACATCGCCCTGCAGTCGCGCCAGCGCGCCGGTGAGTCCCCTCCGGCCGACAGCGGCGGAGATGATTACGTCCGCACGACTCACCTGCCCGGAATTGATCAACAGACGCCCGCAGACCAGAACCGCCTCGTCGGATGGTATTCGGTCCCCCAGCATCAGGAAGCTTTCGAGCGCTTCCACAGAATTGCCCCGACTTGCCTGCCATTCGGCAAAGGCCGCCATGATTTCTGGATTCCCGCCGGAATGCGCTGCGAGTATCCCGAGCGGGGCTGGTTCCTGGCGCCGCAATGCGAGGAATCGTGCAACGCGGATCGAATCCGGACCGATTTCCTCGATCGGACAATCGTCCAGCCAGGATTTCAGCGCGTCCTCCGCAATCGGGTCGCCGGCCAGCCAAGCCAGTTCGATCCTTTGCCGGGAGGACAAAGGCAAGACCCTGCATTCGGCGACCCGTTCGGCCAGTCTTGGGACAATCTCATCCGCGACGACTCCGCGCCAGTCGCAGGCACGTTTTTGCTTAAACAAGCGCAGAGCGGGATACCAGGGCGAACGATCGTCGGCGATTCTCCATCGCCAATCTTCCCCGACCTTTGGAATCAACACCCAGCAGGGCCTTTCCATCGCCCCAGCTAGGTGGGCGACTGAGGTATCGACACTGATCAATAGGTCCAGCGCTTCGAGGATGGCAGCGGTATCGGAAAAATCGTCGATCTCGTCTGCGAGATCGACAATGTTCCGGGGCCATTGATCGGCCCCCAGATCACTTGAGCGCGGCCCCTTTTGCACGGAAAACCACGCAATCCCGGGAACCGCCGCAAGATCGCGGAGATCAGTCAATGAAACCGAGCGATTGTGGTCATTTTCATGCTGGGGATTTCCTGCCCAGACCAAACCTACCCTGAGCCCGGGATACTCGGCCAGACGCTGGCGCCAGAGGTCGACCTTGGCGGGCGGCGCGTACAGGTAGGGCGTATCGGCAGGGAAATCCAGGATGCTTCGCGCCCGCAGCAGTACCGGAAACTCCATCAGGAACGTCTGGTAGTCGATCTGCTGCAAGACATCCACTGCGATGGATTGTCCCTTCTGCGCGCGGGGATCGTTACGCAGCAATTCGAGGATATCCGCGTACGAGTTGAACAGGACCGTGGCCCCGGTTTCCCGGAGATAGGGCAGATAGCGAACAAACTGGATCACGTCACCGCAGCCCTGCTCACTGTGAACGATGATCGTCTTGCCGGCGATCGGCTCACCGTTCCACTCGGAAATCGAGGGGAGGATGAGGTGTTTCCATGAAATGTCTCGATTCCTGTAGGCGAGCCAGCCTTCGGCATAATCGTTGTTCGCGATCTCCAGGAGCGCCAGATTCAAGGTCGCATCACGATCACTATTGCCGAGTTGAATCGACCGCCTGGCCATGGCAACCGAGGTCGGAAGATCGTCCTTCAGTGCAGCCAGGTGAGCCGCCCCTTTGGCATAGGCAAAGTCTTGTTCGCGATGCACCGGGTCGGGATAGGTCAACTCCAGATAAGCCTCGCACAGCTGGGAATTTCCCAGATTGTTCATGCAGTTGTGCAGTATTTCGCCCGCCATGGAATTCGCGAGTGCCTGATCGGCCTCGCTTCCGATCATCAGCACTGCATTCAGGAAGCGCCTTTGCCGCTCAAACAGGAACGCCTGCATCGGCCGCAACCGGGCGTCGTAAGGAAAAACCGCAAGGTACCGATCGAGGACCACGTGCGCATCATCAAGCCGCTGCAGTTCAGCCAAAGAGAATATGGCCCAGCCCAAGGCGGCGCGATCATAAGGTTCGAGGTCAAGATAGCGCTCCAGACTATCGACAACATCGGCATAATTCCCGAGATCGAACGATAGCGCCGCAATGCCTCGCCAGGCCACAGCAACACCGGGTTCCAGGGCAACGCAGCGACGATAGGCTTCCACAGCCTCGCTGGGTCTGCCGGCCCGCCGAAAGGCGAGACCGAGAAGAAACTCCCCTCTTGCGTCGAGGCGCTCGACGCGAGCCCGTTCGGCCAGGAAGGCGATGGCCTCCTCAAACCGTCCCGAGTCGATCAGCCCCTCCGCGGCCCGAGTATCCAGTTCAACCGGTTCCAATTTTCATCGACCCCGAGGGCACTCAGGAAAACTCGCGCCGCTGATAGGTCGCCATCGCAATACCGAGAAGTATCGAGGCGTACCCAAGGGCGATGGCGAACGCCCCGATCACTATGGCCGGATCCGCTGGATTTCCATAGAGTGTCAGGGGACGAAAATCAAGGCGTGCCAAGTCGGGCAGAATCCAGCGCAGAATCTGCAACAAAGGCAACAATCCTTCCTGCAGCGCGGGGTCTGTCCGCGATGATAGCTCCAGATAGTCCACGACCGGGCCAATTCCCCGGGACGCAAGGGCAAACATGGCGCCGGTCGCCATCGGAAGCAAGGGACTGGTGGCCACGCTGGCGACCGCCAGCACGAAGGCCCCAATGACTAGGGCATCGCCGACGATACCCGCCAGAACCAGGCCGTAGGAAAATCCGAAAGTGGGAAGTGACGAGGCTTCGTAGCCCCAGGTCGCTGAAATGCTCGCCCCGTAGAGCACCAGGCCCCAAATCGCAATCGCCAGGACAATCAGACCCGCCACCCCAAGGAAGCGCCCCAAGACGTAAACCCAGCGGGGTATCGGGAGAACCAGCGGAAAAACGATCGTTCGCCGTTCGATATCGCGAACGAAGGTTTCCTGCACCCAGAACAGCGCAAGCAACAGACTCAGGAGGCGAATCCCGGACAAGCCCACGTCGAGCGCCACGACCACGGGTTGCCGCAGGGAAAACGCCCCCGCGAGGAAGGCCGCTACGAGCAAGAAGATCCCGAGAACCAGAACGCCGCGGATTGCCCGACTACGCAGCCCGAGCAGCCAGGCGATGCGGGCATTTTCAATCAACCCGGAGGAGACTGAGGAAAAATGACTTGAATCCACCATCGAGTACCGAGGCATTGCGACGGGAGTCAGCCGGAAATTCTGACCATGCATGCCCCGAAGCGTGGCAAAAAAAAGGCCGGCAAAGCCGGCCCTTTTCTCGATTCACAGCGCCCGAGACGGCCCCCAAAACGAAGGAACTCGCGGGTCGCGGCGCACCGGGTTACGAACAACCGCCAGCAGCAGCGCTGACCGAGGTGTCAGTCGAGGCCACCGTGGCCCCGGTACACGCGGTCACGCCACCACCCTCGGTGGTACCGCCGAAGAACTGCTTACCCTTGGCGGAAAAGCTCTTCACCGTAAACGACTGGGTTCCATCCAACGTGTCGGCATAGACATTACCGGAGCATTTCGGGGTGAAACCCACCTTGATGAAACCACCGGTTGCAATCGAAACCGCACTACCGTTGTTGCAGGCATTGTTCGCCGCCCAGGAATTGGCAGCCACCACCAGCGTGCCACCGAGCACTACTACTTCGATCGTTTTCTTGGCATCCATTTCAACTCTCCAAAATTACTGCTGGCTGTTTGCCACGGCCTGGGTCAGGATATTGCGCGCGTCAGACTGCGCCGCCTTGTCCTCGCCCTTCTTCGTGTACTCGCTGAATTGCGGAATGGCGATAGCAGCGAGGATACCGATGATCGCGACCACAATCATCAGTTCGATCAAGGTGAAACCCTTTTGCAGCTTTCTCATTACGATGTCCTCCTAGGAAAAAGCCAACGGAAATTCCGTTGGATAAAGACTAACACATTTCATGCCATGGTCCACAAGCTCACCGCTGTGAGGCAGCGACCGCCTGAGTCAGGATATTTCTGGCGTCGGCATGAGCGGCCTTGTCCTCTCCCTTGCGAATGAACTCCCCGTACCAAGGAATTGCGATAGCCGCAAGAATGCCAATAATCGCCACAACTATCATTAGTTCTATGAGTGTAAAACCCCGCTCCATCACGCCCTCCTCCGGTTATCGATGCAGGGAACCCAAAGCCAGAAACATACCATTCTCGACCCGGGAAGAGTCCTGCGGATAAGCGGCCCAAGCCCGAACATCTGCCGTATTTCGTCAACTTTATGCGCAATTTGTCACGCACCGCAGGCTGACCTCAGACATCGATCTGTGAGGAATCGAGGAACTCGCGGGCATAAGCACCGAACACTCCTCCTGATTCGAACACTTTGAACAAGTCCGGGTCGATATGTCCATTGGACTCGAACTTGCCCATGATTTCCAGCGCCTGGGACAGCTTCATTCCCTCCTTGTACGGCCTGTCCTTGGCGGTCAGCGCTTCGAAGATATCGGCGATGCCCATCATCCTTGCCTGCCAGCTCATCTGTTCCCGGGTCAGACCGCGGGGATAGCCCTTGCCGTCCATGCGCTCGTGGTGCCCGCCGGCGTATTCGGGGACATTCTTCAGATGCTTGGGCCAGGGTAGTTGTTCCAGCATCTTGATGGTGGCGACGATGTGGTGATTGATGATCTCGCGCTCTGCAGCGGTCAGGGTTCCCGCTCGAATGGTGAGATTTTCGACTTCATTAGTGGTCAGGAACGCGGAATCCGCGCCAGCGGTATCCCGCCAGCGGCGGCTCTCGGCAATCGCCTTGACCCGCTCGATATCAGCGTCGCTCATGCGCTCGCCGCCGACATTGGCACGCCGTAGGAACTCGCGCTCGTCGTCAAGGGTGACAATCTCTGCCGCGAAGCGCGCTTGCGCCTCAGCGGCAGATTCCCCCGCCGCGATTGCCCTCAGCATGGCGATTTCTGCATCCCGCTTGAGGACTTCGAACCGGGTATCGACCAGCGCGATTCGGTCGAATAGCGTTTGCAGCTTGGTCGCCTTGTCGACGACATGGACCGGTGTGGTGATTTTGCCGCAGTCGTGGAGCAAAGCGGAAATCTTCAATTCGTAGCGATCTTTATCGGTCAGGTGAAAATCGGCCAGCGGCCCTTCGGTGACCTTATCCGCGGCCTCGGCCAGGAGCATGGTCAGTACCGGGACCCGCTGGCAATGGCCGCCGGTATAGGGCGATTTTTCGTCGATGGCGGTATTGATGAGTTTGATGAACGACTCGAAGAGATCTTCAAGCTGCCCGATGAGCTGTCGATTGGTCAGCGCAATGGCCGCCTGGGATGCCAGGGACTCGGCCAAGCGCTGATCGCTGACCGCGAAGGCGCGAACCTGGCTCGATTCCGGATCGACGGCGTTGATGAGTTGCAGGACGCCAATGATTTCCCCCTCGTGATTCTTCATCGGCACCGTCAGAAAGGATTGGGAGCGGTAGCCTGTTCCGGCATCGAATTTCCGGGTGCCGGAGAAGTCGAAACCCTCGGCGCAGTAGGCATCCTCGATATTGACCGTCTGGCCCGTCAGCGCGGCGTAGGCCGCCACCATGCTGTTGTTGGGGCTGCCGTCTTCCCGGTAAAGCGGCAGATCGGCAAATTTGCTCGAAATGGGCGCACCGCTCGCCCCGCCAAACGCGATGCCCAGCGAAGCGGTACGGACGATCTCGAAGTGCAGATGGCGTTGGTCTTCCGAGACCAGGTAAAGCGTTCCACCATCGGCGTGAGTGACGGTCTTGGCCGCCACCAGGATCTTCTCCAACAGGCGATCGACATTGCGCTCGCTGGATAGCGACGCGCCGATGTCGTTGAGTTGCTCCAGGCGACGGAAGAGTTGATCCAGGGTATCCATGGCGACTCCTATTTGATGCATACGGACCGGACTTGTTTCATGTCCGTGATGCCCTGAACGACTTTTTCAATGCCATCCATCTTCAGGGTGCGCATGCCCTCGTTGAGCGCGCAGGCCAGAATTTCGGCCACCCGCGCCTTTTCCTGGATCAATTTCTTGACCGGATCGGTCCCCACCAGGAGTTCATGAAGGCCGACGCGACCCCGATAGCCAGTGTCGTTGCAGGCGGCACAACCCTTAGGCCGGTAGCAGGTGAATTTCCCATCCTTGGCGTAACGCGCCCCCCAGTCCTTGTAAATCGCCTCCATGGAGCCCTTGGGATCCTTTTTCCAGCTATCGGTATGGGCCAGCTCTTCGCAGTATTCCTGGATCAGCGCCTTGATTTCGTCCTGGCCCGGGTGATAGGCCTCCTTGCAGTCCTTGCAAAGGCGCTTGGCCAAGCGCTGGGCCAAGATGCCCAGGAGCGCATCGGCAAAATTGAAGGGATCCATCCCCATGTCGAGCAAACGGATGATCGATTCGGGGGCCGAATTGGTATGCAGGGTGGCGAACACCAGGTGGCCCGTCAACGAGGCCTCGATCCCGATCCCCGTCGTCTCCGGATCCCGCATTTCGCCCACCATGATGATGTCCGGATCGGCACGCAAAAAAGCTTTCATCACCGTCGCGAAGTCGAGACCCGCCTTCTTGTTGACCTGGACCTGGCGGAGCCCTTTCTGGGTGATTTCCACCGGATCCTCGGCGGTCCAGATCTTGGTGTCCGGCTTGTTGAGGTAGCCGAGCACCGAATGCAGAGTCGTGGTTTTACCGGATCCCGTCGGGCCACAGACGAAGAAAAGCCCGTAAGGTTTCTCGATACATTTCACGAGGTTTTCCCGATTGCGCGGGGTCAGGCCCAGTTGGTCGAGGGGGATCGGCTCGCCAGCAGCGAGGATACGCATGACCACATCTTCGACGCCGCCGGCGGTGGGAATGGTGGCCACCCGCAATTCGATATCCAGGGGACCGTATTTCTTGAACTTGATCTTGCCGTCCTGAGGTTTGCGCTTTTCCGAGATGTCGAGGTCGCACATGATCTTCAGGCGCGTGACCAGGGGTGCCCGGTAGGAAGCCGGAACCTCGATGTAATTGAACAGCGAGCCATCCTTGCGAAAGCGGATGGCCGTCTTGTCCTTGCCCGGCCTCGGTTCGACGTGTATATCCGAGGCTCCCTGTTGGTAGGCCTCGACGATGATCTTGTTGACCAGACGGACAAGTTCGTTGTCCGCCGCCGCCGTAGCGTCGTCGGCCAAGCCGTCTCCGGCGTCCTCAAGTTCCCCCATGTCGGAGAGCAGATCGTCCACAGAACCCATGTTGGAGAGAGCGCCGAAAAACTGGTCGACGGACTGGGCAAACTCCTGGTGGGTAGTGACGCGATAGACGATCTTGCTCTTGGGGAAGATATTGTTGACGACTCGCGAATTCCTCACCCGTTCGGGGTCCGGAGCCATCACCACCAAGCCCTCCGGAGTATCTTCCAGAGGCAGCCAATGGCTCTCGTCGACGTACTCGCGCTTGATGTGGCGTAGCAGATCGATGGGTTTGATACGGTCCGCCTTGAAGGGCTCGTATGGCACGGCAAAGAATTTCGACAGCGCTCCGCCAATGGCCGCTGGCTTCACACTGAATTCCTTGGTGAGCACGCCCTCGATATCGACGCCCTTTTCCCTGGCGATCCGCTGGGCGCGCTCCAAGTCGGTGGCGGAAAGGACGCCATCGGCAACCAGGTAGTCGAATTTCGAGCGGATGACGAAGACCGGCTTCTGCCTTTGGGTAAAAGCCACCGCAAGGGTCTTGGCGAGTTCTCCCACGCCTTCGACGGCGAGATCGGGGAAGGTGACGTCTGCCCTGTTGTTGATCAACTGAATCACGCCCAGCAGTTCGCCTGCCTCGTCAAGAATCGGCGCCACCAGCATTTGCTTGGAACGATACCCGGTGCGCTTATCCACTTCCTTGAGGAACTGCATTTTCGGGCTGTACTGCTTCAGTTCGACGTCGTCATAGACGTCGCTGATATTGACCAGTTGGCGAACCGAGGCGACGTAGCCGGCGATGCTCTGGTCGGCGATGGGGAGCTTGATGTCCTTGAAGGAATTGAGGCCGGTCTTGACCCGTGAAACGATGGCCTGCTTGTCTTCACTCAAGACGTAGATGGTCAGACGATCGGCATTGAAGAGGTCGCAGATATCCTTGGACAGCTCCAGCATGATCTCGTCCACGGCACTGGTTGCGTGGATCTTGTTGGTCACGGCATGGAGATTCTTGAGAAATACCAGGCGACTGGCGACGTCGCCCGCCCCTCCCGGCTCAGATTTGGTTTGGGCATTCATGTCAGGCCTCTTCCTCGGCGGTCAGCCCGCCCTCTAGCCAGCTCGCTCTGAATCCGTGCTGGGACAGCAGAAAAGCAGCGGCTGAACTGCGACGGCCACTCTGGCAATAGACAATGTATTCGGTATCGTGCCGTAGGAGCCCAAAAGCCGCTCGCAATTCATTGAGCGGAATGTTGCGCGCTCCCGGTAGACCGTCTTGGGCGAATTCGGCGGGGTAACGGACGTCCAGCCAGCGGGCGTCCCCGGCCGCGACCCGGCGCTTGGCCTCGGGAAAATCGACGCCATGAAGGAGCGGAGCCTTGAGGAGCGCATTGAAATCGTCTTTCCCCAAGCGCAGAAGGACACCATCGCTGGTCATGGTGACTGAGGCATTGCGGGTGGCGCCGGAGACGAGCGCTTCCTCGCCGAAGGCGTCGCCGCCCTTGAGGTCTGCCACCAGGACCTCGGCCCCGCCTACTTGGCGAGTCACCTGGGCGCGACCGCGCTCAAGCATGTAGTAATAGTCACCCACCGCCCCTTCGCGAACGAGGGCCTCACCTTTCTTGACCTTGATGCGCTCAAAACGCAGCATCAGTTCGTGAATATTGGCCGCAGGCAGTAGGGACAATCCGCTTCCGGCCTGGGAATGCAAACCGATGGCACTGGTGATCGTCTTCCAGAGCGAATTGTCCTGGGCGTTCTTGGCCGGCCGGTTTCCCTTGGCAGACAACTGATCCCAGGTCATCATGATGTCCAGAAGATCGTCGTCGATCCGCAGGACTTCGATTTCGGTGATGGCACGCGTCGCCCGGGGAACTCCAGAACTGCGCCCCAGGGGCCAGATCGCTTCTTCGCAACCGCCCACCAAGACCTTGACTCCTCCTGAGGCAAGCTCGACCTTCAATTCCCCGCCCAGGAGATAGACCGACACTCGCTGCACATCAACGCCCTGAACAGGATCTACACCTATGGGGAAGCGTTCGATGGCGCAGATTGCGGCCAGTTCGCGCAAGCGTTCCGGGGAAAGGCTGGAAATCGGCTCCAGGCGCCCGAGAATATCGGCCTTCATCGCATCAGAAGTCGAAAACCTGATTGTTCTGGAGCATGCGCGGCTTGAAGTTGCCTAGGCAATCTTCGATTTCCTCCATGGTCAGCTCAATCTGGCCCGGCTTCAGATGCGTAATGTAGATTTCGCACTCGCGCTCCAGTTTGAGCAATTCGCCAGCCAGCATATTCGGGCACAAGTGACGGGAAACCCGAGCGAGCTGTTCCTCCCGGTTGGAAAAGGCACATTCGACGATCAGGTGCTTGAGATTGCGTATCTTGTTGACGGCCTTCCAGAAGGCATCGCAAATCCCGGTATCTCCCGAGAAAGCCAGGCTTGCCGATCCGGAGTCCAGCTGATACCCCACCGCGGGAACCGTATGATCCACGGGAAGCGCCGTGATGCGGCGCCCCGCGAGCGATATGCCCTTGCCCAGTTCGATGACCTGAAACTGCAGGAACGGATTCTGAGGCGTAGGAATCTCCGAAAAATCCGGCCAGATCGCCCAATTGAAAATATGGTTGCGGAGTATGGTCAGCACCGCCTCAGTGCCGTAAACGGTGAGCGGGATCGATCGACGGTCGCCGACAGTGTCGACCATCAAAGGCAATGAAGCGATGTGATCCAGGTGGGTATGGGTGAGAAAGACGTGGTCGACCATGGCCAGCTCGGCGATGGTGAGGTCGGCGACGCCGGTACCGGCATCGATGAGGACGTCATGGTCCACAAGCAGCGAAGTGGTGCGCAGATGTCTGCCACCGATTCCGCCGCTGCATCCCAGGACTCTCAGCTTCATGGTTATTTGGTCTTGAAGATTCTCACCCCGTCCCAGCCCGGGCCCGGAGGATCGTTCCGAAGATAGGCGATCCGCTCGATATAGATCCGGTAGAGCGCACGATCCGGGGCGCGGCGGCAGAGATTGTGCAATTGCAATTCGGCCTGATCCCAATCCTGCGAGCGGTACAGGCGCAACGCATGCTGCCAGAGCTTGAGTTCGTCCTGCAGGTCGCCTGGCACTTCTCCGGCGATTCCCACCGGCTCGTAGATGGCCAAAGGCTCGCCCTTGCCCTTGGGCCGCACTCGGTCGATTTCGCGGAAGACCATGTCCTTGACGGCCGCCTTGGTGGTTTCTCCGACAAGAATAGGCACGCCGTACTCCTTGGTCAGGCCCTCAAGGCGAGACCCCGTATTCACCGCATCGCCCATGACCGTATAGGCCTTACGCACCGGCGACCCCATGTCGCCGACAGTCATCATTCCGGTATTGATCCCGATCCCGATGTGCAGTTCCGGCCAGCCGCGTGCGACGAAGGGATCCCGCAGATTTTTCATCTCCCGCTGCATGTCCAAGGCGGTCAACACCGCGTTTCGGGCGTGTTCGGGATCCGTGACGGGAGCCCCCCAGAAGGCC
Organism: Rhodocyclaceae bacterium; assembly: GCA_035345935.1. Lineage (GTDB taxonomy): Bacteria > Pseudomonadota > Gammaproteobacteria > Burkholderiales > Rhodocyclaceae > SSSZ01. Next base: position 19,604 of record DAORDK010000033.1, read on the forward strand.
ATGATGGCGTCGCCAATATATTTGTCCACTGTTCCCCGATACTTGCGGGTCACCGCGGTCATCGCCCCCAGGTACTCATTCATGAGCTGCGAGAGCTCCCGCGGGTCAAGGCTCTCGGAAATAGTCGTGAAATCGCGCACATCCGAGAATAGGACGGTAAGTTCCTGCTTGCGACCATCCATGCTGTAGCGCTCGGGATCGCGCGCCATTTCATCCACCAGTTCCGGAGGGACATACTGACCGAAAAGCTCGGTGAACTGCCGCTTGCTCTTGGATTCGACAAAATAGCCCCAAGACATGTTAAGGGCATAGAGCAGGAGGCAGAGCAGGATGACCGACGCAAGCGGCAGGACCATGCCGGCCCCATACCAGAGGAAAAGATTGAGCGCGACGACGACGGTCAAGGCGCCGGCAGTCAGTAGGGAAGCGCGCAGGGGTGACAGAAGCGGCAGCAGCAAGGTCAGAGCAGCTCCGACCAGAACCAGTTCGACAACCTCGGCGCCGAGGACGTAGGACGGCCTTTGGCGCAGGGTGCCATCCATGATCCCGGCGATCATGTTGGCATGAATCTCCACTCCGGGATAAGTTGCGCCGACAGGCGTAGACCGCAAATCCATGAGACCCGGCGCCGTTGTCCCGATCAATATGGCCCGCCCCTTCAGCGCAGCCGGATCGATACGGCCCTTGAGCACGTCGGCAGCCGAGACATAGGGGAAGCTGCGCTCGCCTCCGCGATAGGGAATCAGCGCAGCGCAGAACTCGTCCACCGGTATCCTCAGGACGCTGCTGTCATTGCCCACATCGAGCCATTCTATGGTTCCCTTGCCTTCGGGGAATCCAGGCCGAACTGGCGCCCCCCCATGAAGGAGGCGCACCATGGCCAGGGCGAGCGCCTCGTAATAGACGCCCTCGTGCCTAACGATCAACGGCACCCGCCGCGAGACGCCATCAAAATCGACAATCGGATTGAAGTGCCCCGCGCTGGCTGCGTTCTTCTGCAGTTCCAAAAGGTTGCCACCGTAACCCTTCCAGTCGAGAATCATTTCCGGTCGGCTGCCAAATTGCCCCGCCGGCCAGACTGGCGGGGGCAGCGCCCCACTGCGGCGGGCGTCCTCGATACCCGAGAAGTAGTAACCCAGGACGACGGGCCGACCCTTGAGGGTCTCGGCAAACAGTTGATCGTAATTGAGACTGACGCGCAGGCCCGGGAGGGCATCCTGAAAGGTCCTCTCACCGCGCAACTGATCCTTGGCGAGCCTCTCCAGGACTTTCAGGCCGGAACTCTCATCCGGCTCGGCAAAGACAACGTCGAATCCGACGATCGCGACCTTGTAGTCGTCGGTGAGCTTACGAACCAACTCGGCGACGACATCGCGCCCCCAGGGCCAACGGCCGATCTCGGCCAAGCTTTTCTCGTCCAGATCGACGATGACGATACGCTCATCCTTGCCGCCCGGAGTAGACATGCGGACACGCACGTCGTAGAGGTACCCGTCAAGAACGCTGAAGAAAGGTAGTTGCCAGAACTTTGCGCCGTGACCGACGAAAAGGAGGACGCAGGCAGCGCCTAGGAGGTAACGGACGAGATGTTTTTTCAAGTGGGCCTGACGAACGTGGCGTCTCGGGCGTCAGGTCTTGAAAAAGAACTCCATCTTGATTCCGGCGATCTCGATCACATCGTGATCGGCCAACTGATGGGCCTGGGCATCAAGAACGTTGCCATTGACGATGGGGAATTGCGCCCCCTCGACATGAGTAATGAAGAAGCCATGCGGGCGGCGAGCGATCACCGCGACCTGGACTCCCGGCTTGCCCAACGTGGTGAGCGTCTTGGTCAATTCCAGTTCCTTGCCGGCATTGGCTCCGGTCAGCAACTGGATGGCCGCGGTCGGCGCCGAAGCGGTGGGCGTTGCCGCACCCGCAGCCACGGCGGCGGGGGTTGGTCCAGGAACAACGGGACCCACTCCCCCTGGCTGGCTCTCGGTCGCCTTGGCCATGGCTGGCGGCGCTTCCGGAGCAGGCTTTGCCGACTCTTGGGGATTTTTCATCACATTCGGGCGAATGAGCATGGTCTTCTCGAAATCGGCGGGCCCGGCTCCACCTGCCGGTTGCTCGCTGACGTACTTGAGCTTGTATTTGCCCAGTTCGACCACGTCATTATTGCGCAGGAAGTGCTTCTTGACAGGCTGCCCATTGACCAGCGTGCCGTTGGTGCTGTTGAGATCTTCCAGGAAGGAATCGTTGAGGATGGTGACGATGGCCGCATGCTCACCCGAGATCGCGAGATTGTCGATCTGGATGTCATTGTGCGGCTTGCGCCCAATGGTGACTCGCTCCTTGTTGAGCGAAATTTCCTTAAGCACCAGTCCGTCCATCGAAAGGATCAGTTTTGCCATGTTGCCATCCTCATTTCACTTGAACCAGGCCAGGAAGCGCTGCCACCAGCCCCGCGGCGCCGCAAAGTCGCCGCGAACCTTGATAAGAATAACCGAAACATTGTCCTTGCCGCCATTGTCATTCGCCATCTGGATCAGTTGATCGCCAGCCAACGGCAGGTTGGACCCCAGGGTCTGCAAGGTCATTGCAATTTCGTCGTCCTCGACCATGTCGTTGAGGCCGTCAGAACAAAGCAGGTACACATCGCCGGGCTCAACGTCGTAGTCGTGAATCTCGGGCTCGACTTCCGGGTCCACGCCCAGGGCACGAGTGACGAGGTTCTTGTTCTGAGAGTATTTGGCGTCCTCGGCGGTGATCAAGCCGCTGTCGATCTGCTCCTGCAATAAGGAGTGATCGCGGGTAATCTGCTGAAACTCGGCCCCCCGCAGGCGATAGAGCCGGGAGTCGCCGATGTGGGCTACGGTAAGCAGATTGTCGTAGAACCAGGCCATGACAAGCGTCGTCCCCATGCCGGCATACTGAGGCTGGCTCTGGGCGGCGTTATAGATGGCTTCATTGGCTCCCGCCACTTGTTCCTGAATATGGCGGTGCGACAAGCGCTTGCCGCTCTGCCCATCCATTTCCTGGGGCGAGCAGGTCTGGACGAGATCGAGGAGATTGGACGACAGCAGGGTGGTCGCCATTCCACTGGCCACTTCGCCAGCGTTATAGCCCCCCATGCCATCCGCCAGAATGGCAAGCCCATGGTCGGCACTTCCGAACACCGCATCTTCGTTGTGCGCGCGAACGACCCCGGGATCGGTCCGGGTCACCACCTCCAGCACTTCAGCCAATTTCATCGTCCCCAGTCCCTAAAGCGTGATATCCACGTCGCCCGACTGCCCATCGGCCGCCTTGGCTCCGCCCAGCGTTCCCCCGACGCCGGCGAGGCTCGCTCGCAATTCGGCGGCCATTTCGCTTCCTCGCTGGAAGCGCTGATCCGGATCCTTGGCCATACTCCGCGCAATCACCGCGTTGAGCTCCGCGGAGATGCTCGGGTTGATCGACTGGGCCTCAGGAGCCGGCTCATTGGCAATTTTGTACATGAGTTGCGCCATCGACTCGCCGACAAAGGGCAATTGTCCGCAGCACATCTGGAAGAGGGTGACGCCCAGCGAATAAAGGTCGGAGCGGCCATCCACCTTCTTGCCCGCCAGTTGCTCCGGGGACATGTAGGAAGGCGTCCCCAGCACCATGCCGGTCTTGGTCTTGGACGAGTCGGTAATGCGGGCGATCCCGAAATCGGTGACTTTGACCTGATCCGACTCCGGCTCATACATGATGTTGGCCGGCTTGATGTCGCGATGCACGACGTTGTTCTGATGGGCATAATCGAGGGCCTCGGCGACCCTGGCAACGACCGACACAGCCTGAGGAAGAGTCATGAGCGCGCCGCTCTTGGTAAAGCCCACGAGATCCTTGCCCTTGAGAAATTCCATCGCGATGTAGGCCAGATCGTGCTCTTCGCCGGCATCGAAAATCGTGACGATATTCGGATGATTCAGCCGGCCTGCCGTTTCCGCCTCGCGGAAAAAGCGCTCCTTGACCTCCGCCAGTTCGTCTTCGGCGAACTCCTGGGCCAAGGCCATGGTCTTGATGGCCACCACCCGGTTGATCTTCGGATCGCGCCCCAGATAGACGACTCCCATGGCGCCCTTGCCGAGTTCCTTTTCGACCTGATAGCGCCCGAGCATCGGTTTCTCGACCTGACCATCGGCAAGAATGACCGTTCCTCCCGTGCCCTGGCCGCGACTTCCGCCGAGCATGACGGTCTCCGACATCTGCTTGGCCTTGGTGATGCGCTGCTGCAGGTCGCGGAATTTGGGATTGAAATCGGCCATATAGCGGAAGACCGCTTCCGCCTTGTTGAACTGGCGCTTCCGCTCGTAATCGAGGGCGAGGTTGTAGAGATTTTCCATCAACCCTTCGTCCATCGGGCATTTGCGGAACTTGTCGAAAGCCATATCGAGCTGGCCCTGTCCCTGGAAGGCAAGTCCCAACATGCGATTGGATTCGGCCGATTCGGTATCGGATTTCTGCTTGCCCCGCTCGGTCACCAGGAAGCGCTTCGTCGTCAGCAGCAAATGCCCGACGACCAGAAGGCTTGCAGCGCCCATGACCTGGATCCAGAGACCCGAGCCCACCATCAATCCGAAATGAGCGCCAACCAGCACCACGAGGAATACGGCCGTGGCTGCCGCGCCGAGCCCGGCCGACAGGCGAGGCAGCAGCGCGATGAGATAGGCCGCGACGAGGAGGAAGGCGCCGAGGCTCGCCATCCCGCCCCAGGCCGGCGTGACGAAGAAATGCTCCTGGAGGATGCTCGAAACCGAGTGCGCCAACGTAAGCACCGGCGCCATGGCCGGGGAAACCGGCGTCACCTGGGCCGCACCGACGCCGGCAGCAGTCGCCCCGACCAGCACGATCTTGCCGGCATACTTGGCCGCGGGAATCTTGCCCGCAATGACATCGTAGAAGGAATCGACCTGAAAGGCCGGGTGCCCATCCACATCCTTATAGAAGAAGGTATTCATCTGGGTCGCCACGTCGGTGGCGATGCGCAGATTGCCCAGGCGCACCTCCTCGCCCAACTGGACGCGGATGTCCGCCGGTCCGAGGTTGAGGCTGCGAGCCGCGATCATCAAGGAGAGCGACGGATAGTACTGGTCGAAATACTGGATCACCAGCGGCTCGGTGCGAATGCCACCGTCTACGTCGGGATTGGCGTTCAGATGGCCGAGGGCCGCCGCCTTGGCGCCAATGGTCTCCACCGGAAATTGCACCTGGATTCCCGGAAGGGCGAAGCCGGACCCTGGCGTGACCTGGCTCACCTGATTGGCGGAGACAAATCCTGGAACTGGCTTGTCCGGCCGCCCGCGGGCTTCGCCCAACTGAAAGGTCATCGGAAGCAGCACCGATGCGGCCTTGGCATAACTGTCCGCAAGCTTGCGGTCTGTGTTGAGCGCCTCCTCCGCTTCCTTGAGAACCGCGCCGATCTTTTCGAACTCTCCGGGCATAGGGGCGCCGTCAGCCGCCGCCTGATTGACGATTTCGCTCAAGCGCGTGATGTAGGCGTAGCCCGCCGAGACCTCCGGCTCATAGAAGAAAGCGGTATTGCCGATGAGCTTGGCCTGTGCCCCCGCCATCAGATCGGTGAACTTGGCGTGGACATCCCGCGACCACGGCCAGCGGCCGATGTTGGCGATGCTGTAGTCGTCGATGGCGACCACGGCAACCCGATCCGACGGGGTCCGCGTCGACGCCCTGACGCCCATGTCGTAAGCCTTGCGTTCGATGCTTTGGACAAGATCCGAGCCGTTGGCGACGAGCATTGCGATCGTCACGACGACCCCCAGGAACCAGTCAGTTTTCCAGAACCCCGCTTTACCCATGCCCCCTCGATTCCTTCGGCGCATTCGACGCAAGACGTCGAAATACAATTATTTAACCGCTATTCTTACGCGTGCTTCTCAACATAGTCAAATTTCATCCATGGGGGAGGAGCACTCCGAGCCCCTGCTGTTGCGCCGCTGCGAGAATCCGCACCGCCAGAGCGAGGTCCTGAACCGCGAGCCCCTGGGATTCGAAAACCGTGATCTGGTCCGCTGCCGTTCTGCCGGATCGGCGGCCAATCAGGATCTCCCCCAGTTCCACCCACTGGCGGGGATGGGTCCGCCCTTTTTCCAGGAAAGGAAAGAGATCGCCGGCTTCCGCAAGGGCCGTGGGAATCGAATCGACGCAGATCAGACTGCAACGCCGCAAGGTTTCCTCGCTCAATTCTCGGCGGATGAGGGCATTGGAACCGGCCGCGTTGATATGGACTCCCGGCGCGAGACCAGCGGCGTCGAACACTGGGTCGGACGCTGTCGTGACAGTCCCGACGATGTCGGCCCCTTCAACCGTCGCCGCCGGAGAATCCGCCGGCTCGACCGGAATCGAAAGAGCTTCACTCATGCGCTTGCAGAACTCGGACAACCGATCCACCCGTCGGGCATGGACTCGGACCCGCTCGATGGGCCTGACGGCACACACCGCGCGTAAATGCCCTTCGGCCTGCCACCCGGCACCGAAGAGCCCAAGCGTCTTCGCATCGGATCGCGCCAGCCATCGGGTTGCCACTCCGCTGGCCGCCCCCGTCCGCATCATTCCCAGGAAATCTGCGGCGATGATGGCCGTCGGCTCCCCGGTCTCACTGTCGAAGAGATGGACCCAAAAGCGATTTCCACTGCGATTGCTGGTATAGGCCTTGTAGCCGATCACTCGCTGGCTTGGCAGTGCCCCCTGCAAGACATGGAGCGCAGTTCGCGGCAATCGGGTCCGCGCGCGCGGCGTGTCCTGAGCCTGTCCCAAGGCGAGCTCACGATGGGCTTCCTCGACTGCCTCCAGGGCCATGTCCACGGTCAGCACCTGCCGAACTTCGGCTTCACTCAAGAATAGGGCCATCTCGCCTCCTCGTTTCTTGCCCGCCGGCCGATACGGCCGCAGAAATATCGATTAGTGCTGCCTTACGTCCACGCCTCCGAAGCTCGCCGTCAGACCGGACAGCGCGTGCGGTCTGTACCCGGCTGCCCGGATGTCAAGCTGCGCAGGAGCGGCTCCATTTCTTTCAAAATCTGGACCGGCAATGCCGAGGTGAAATCATAGGCTGCCGCCTGCTCGCCTGGAACGAAGGCGGTGACCGTTCCAAAGAAGCGGTCGCCGAGATAGAACACGAATGTCGCGGCCCGATTGACCACCCGCGAAAACTTGATCTGGCCACCGGCACCAATGACGTCGAAGCGATGGTCGCCGGTCCCCGTCTTGCCCCCCACCGCGAGTGGCTTTCCCGCATCATCCTTATAGACATCCTTCACCCGGCGAGCCGTACCGTTGTTCACCACGCGCAGGAGCGCCTTGCGAGCCGCTGCGGCGACCTCCGCGGGCAATACCCGCTCGCCCGCCCGGGGAGTCCAGACGAGGTGGGTTTCAAAGGGAGTCGCGACGGCGAAGTGCAGTTCGTCCACCCGCACGGTGGCTTGGCGAACGCCACCGTTCACTACGATGCCCATCAATTCCGCCAGGGCCGCAGGCCGATCGGCGGAACTGCCGATGGCCGTCGCGTAGGAGGGCACCAGGCGCTCGAAGGGATAGCCGACTTTTTTCCACGACGCCGCAATTCGCTCGAACGCCGCTGCCTCCAGTGCGATGCGTATTCGCACGTCCTGGGCGCGCCGGAAGCGGGAATTGAGCAGCCAGCGATAAGCCTCCTGGCGTTGCTGGGTGCTGGCCGCCACGACCTGATCGAAGTTTGCCCCCGGATTCTGCTTCAGATACCCCACCAGCCAGAGTTCCAGCGGGTGCACCCGGGCCAGGTAGCCCTGGTCCGAGAGATTGAGGCGCAGAGGCGCATAGGTGGCATAGAGCTTACGCAGCTGGGCCTCGCTTCCGGCCCGTTCGCCCAACTGACTGGCCATGAAGGTGCTGAAGGATGCGAAGTCGGCCTGGGGCTCAACGCCCAGGAAGGCTGCCGCCAGCCTGCTCGGCAGAGGTCTCAGGTCGGAAATCAGTGCCGGCAGTAGATCTTCAGTAGCCGTGGCGCGGTACTTCCGGAAGAAATGCGCCAAGAACTCCTTGCCTTCCTGATCGGCGAAACGGCTCAGGAAACGGCGTCGCGCCGCTTCCGAGTCGTCGCGCAGTTCCCGACCGGGGGCATCCTCGGCCTCGAAAGCGTGGTAATGGACCACGTCGCGCATGATGCGAACGAAGGAAAGATTGACCGACTGCTCCAGAGCTTCCTCGACGGTCGGGACCTTGGCGTCGTCTTCGTGCTTGAAATTGTGGAAGGTATGCAAGCCGCCGCCGGTGAAAAAAGTCTCCTGCGGATTGGCCGGATAGCGCCGCTCCAGCGCCGCTTCGAGCATGGGAAGCAGGGACTTGTCCTCGACCCGCTGCAAATGCTCAAGCGCCCAGCGGGTGAGATTGTCCCCGCCCTCGGTGCGGATTTTGCGCAATTCCTCGGGCGGCATCGGCGAGTAGCGGCGGTGAAGGTCGGCGATGGCCTCCAGATAGCTCACCAGCGTACGGAATTTGGCGCTCGAACCCAAATCGAGTTTGGTGCCGACGTTGATGTCCAGGGGCTGATCCACGTTGTCGGCCTGGACCCTGAGCAGATTGCCGCGAGCCGTCGCCTCGTAGAGCGTAAAACTGAATCTCACCTCGGAAGGATCGCCCCGCATCAACAAGCGATCGCCTTTCAGGCCCAGGCACTTGAGTGCCCCGTCGTCCTTCAGGGTGGCGAGAAACCGGGTGACGGCGTTCTGGGCGCCGCCGTCCAGGGTCGTACGCGCGGTCAGATCATAACGATCAAGCGCGTAGAGGTTGCCCACATCGAGAAAATCCGCCAGGACGGCGCGAGCGGAATTCACCGCTTTGCGCTCGATGAAGGACACCGGCGGTGGCGGCAGCGGCGTGTCGCGCGGCTTCAGCGCGACGGCCAGGGCAGCGTCCCGCAGCGCTTCGGTGATCACCCCATCGCGCGCCAAGAGTCGCAAGTGGCTATCGGTGAGTTCCGTAAGACGGTGGGCATTTTCCGCCAGGAGATCCGACGGCCGGCGCTGGGCGATAAAGAGCGACAAGGCTTCCTTGAACGGAGCCGCAGCCGCAGCGGGCTGCTCGACGGCTGCTGCCAGCAGCCGGTTGGCCTCGGAAAATTCCCGGCCGTACCAGGCCCAGAGGCCATCGCCGAGGCCATTGACCTCGCCGACTCCGGGTACCGCTCCCAGAGGCACAGAATTGACAAAATCGACGACGATGCGCCGACGAACCTCCAGCGTATCCTCGCCGCCCGCGTAGGCCCGCAGGGACGCCGAAGCCATTTGCCGCAGCTTTTCCCGGGCTCCATGGGTGCGGCCTCCCGGCGAATGACGGAATTTCTCGATCTGGGTGGCGAGGGTGCTGCCCCCCGCACGGCTCGCCCCCTCGGGATCGACGGCCCGGACCGCCTGACCGATGACGGCCCGTCCGAACCTGTCCCACTCGACGGCCGGATTGCGCTGCGGATGGTCGGAATCCAGCAGTTCCCGATTCTCGATGAACAGGAGGGAGGACACCACCACCGGCGGAATGGCCTCGAAACGGTCATATTGCCGCTGGGGGAAAAGGGTAGCGTAGAGGGATTCGCCCGAGCGGTCGAGGACAGTCAGGCCGGCCTGGGATTTTTCGCGGTAGATCGGGAAGAGCCCGCGCCCGGTCAGTTGCCGGAAACGCTCGTTCTGCCGGGCCTGGGCGGTCACCGTGAAGCCGGCCGTGACCAGTTTGGGCACGGCCGAGCGCAGTTGGGCATAACCCAGGCGCTGATCGTAGGGACCATCTGTAGGCAACCACAGGTCTGGATTCTCCCCCGGCTCGACACGATAGCCGGAATCCCGCGCCCACTCCGAGAAGAAGTGCGCCTGTAGCCAAGACTCCCGCATCTCCAGCCAGGCCGCGACGGCAACGGCCAAGGCCAGAATCAACAGAATGCGGATGAACCAATTTCCGGGAAAACGTCCCCGGCGGCGCTCTTCGCGCCGCCCTTCCCTCGGGGTACCTGCTTCACTCATGCGTTTGCCGCTCTCCTGGGCGACTTGATCTTTCCGACAATGCTGGCGGGGTCGCGGCATTTTAGACCCAAGCCGCAGAAAAAATTTCATCTCCACAAACAAAAAAGCGCCGGGAGCACCGGCGCTTTTTCCGAGGCGGACGCGCTTACAGCATGGCCTTCAGCAGTTTGGCCATTTCGGACGGGTTACGGGTCACCTTGAAGCCGCATTCTTCCATGATGGCGAGTTTGGCATCGGCGGTGTCGGCACCGCCGGAGATCAAGGCGCCGGCGTGGCCCATGCGCTTGCCGGCCGGGGCGGTGACGCCGGCGATGAAGCCGACGATGGGCTTCTTCATGTTGGCCTTGCACCACTGGGCGGCTTCGGCTTCATCGGGACCGCCGATTTCGCCGATCATGATGACGGCGTCGGTGTCCGGATCGTCGTTGAAGGCCTTCATCACATCGATGTGCTTAAGCCCGTTGATGGGGTCGCCACCGATACCGACGGCGGAGGACTGGCCGAGGCCCAGTTCGGTGAGCTGACCGACGGCTTCGTAGGTCAACGTGCCGGAGCGGGAAACCACGCCGATGCGGCCCTTCTTGTGGATGTGGCCGGGCATGATGCCGATCTTCACTTCGTCCGGGGTGATGAGGCCGGGGCAGTTGGGGCCGAGCAGCAGGGTCTTCTTGCCGCCGGCAGCTTCCTTGGCCTTCATCTTGTTGCGCACGATGAGCATGTCGCGGACGGGAATGCCTTCGGTGATGCAGATGGCCAGGTCCAGGTCGGCCTCGACGGCTTCCCAGATGGCGTCGGCGGCACCAGCGGGCGGCACGTAGATGACGGAGACGGTGGCGCCGGTCTGCTTGGCGGCTTCCTTGACGGAACCGAAGATGGGGATGTTGAAGATGCTCTCGCCCGCCTTCTTGGGGTTAACACCGGCAACGAAGCAGTTCTTGCCGTTGGCGTATTCCTGGCACTTTTCCGTGTGGAACTGGCCGGTCTTGCCGGTGATGCCCTGGGTGATGATCTTGGTGTCTTTGTTGATGAGGATGGACATTCGGGGCTCCTTACTTGACCGCGGCGACGATCTTGGTGGCGGCTTCGGCCATGGAATCGGCGGAGATGATGGGCAGGCCGGATTCGGCCAGGATCTTCTTGCCCAGATCCTCGTTGGTGCCCTTCATGCGGACGACCAGCGGCACGGACAGGTGGGTTTCCTTGGCTGCGGCGACGACGCCGGTGGCGATGGTGTCGCAGCGCATGATGCCGCCGAAGATGTTCACCAGGATGCCCTTGACCTTGGGGTTCTTGAGCATGATCTTGAAGGCTTCGGTAACCTTCTCGGTGGTGGCACCGCCGCCCACGTCGAGGAAGTTGGCCGGCTCGGCGCCGAACAACTTGATGGTGTCCATGGTGGCCATGGCCAGACCGGCGCCATTCACCAGGCAGCCGATGTTGCCGTCCAGGGAGATGTAGGCGAGGTCGAACTTCGAGGCCTCGATTTCGTCGGCGTCTTCTTCGTCCAGGTCGCGCATGGCGACGATTTCCGGCTGCCGATAGAGGGCATTGGAATCGAAGTTGAACTTGGCGTCCAGAGCCTTGACGGTGCCGTCGCCTTCGTGGATCAGCGGATTGATTTCGGCGAGAGACGCGTCGGTCTCCATGTAGCAGGTGTAGAGCTTCTTGAAAGTATCGCAGGCCTGCGCAACGGAGCCTTCCGGCATCTGGATGCCCTTGGCCAGGGTCAGGGCCTGCTCGTCGGTGAGGCCGGTGAGCGGGTCGATGAAGACCTTGATGATCTTTTCCGGAGTCTTGTGGGCCACCTCTTCGATGTCCATACCGCCTTCGTAGGAGGCCATCATGACCACCTTCTGGGAAGCGCGGTCGGTCAGCGCGGCCACGTAGTATTCATGCTTGATGTCGGCACCTTCCTCGATCAGGAGGTGGCGCACCTTCTGGCCTTCCGGACCGGTCTGGTGGGTCTTGAGTTGCATACCCAGAATCTGGCCCGCATATTCGCGCACTTGTTCGAGGGACTTGGCCACCTTGACGCCACCGCCTTTGCCGCGGCCACCAGCGTGAATCTGGGCCTTGACTACCCAAATATTGCCTCCCAGGGATTCGGCCGCCTTGACCGCGTCATCCACCGTCGTGCAGTGAATGCCGCGCGGAACGGTCACGCCGAATTTTTTCAGGATTTGCTTGCCCTGATATTCGTGAATTTTCATGCGCTTTCCTTGCTTGAGTTGAGTTGCGAGCGAAGGGCGGCAGTGCCGGGTTGGCCGGATTCCGCCCGGTTAGAGCGTCGAAAGGCTAAAGATACTAGCACAAGCTTTCATGAAGCTTGCAGCCTG
>DAORDK010000034.1:0-19292 GCA_035345935.1 Rhodocyclaceae bacterium
ATGGGTGGGGAAAATTCGATTACCACGAGTGGGGATTATTGGGTTACCGCTGACACGCTTAGTCCATATATTAAAAATCGCAATGGCCCTCGCCTCCGAACTAGAAGCACTGTCCTCTTGGCTCGACGACTTTCCACGTAAAGCCATGCCTGTCGTTGGCGCGAGCGGCGCTCCAATGTGCGTCCTTGACTTCATTGTCCTTGGTGCCGTGAAGCGAAGTCTTAGCCTCGCAAGTGGCCTGATAGTTCTTATTAAGGCTAAGAACATGGTGTGCGCTCGCGCAGTGCTGCGCATGCACCTGGACACCATTACTCGCCTCAGCGCGTACCTCTACGTCGAAGACCCTGAACAATTGGCCAAGGCCGTCCTCGGCGGAAAAGCATTGAATACGTTTAAGTCCAAGGATGGAAGACCGTTGAGGGATGGCTACTTGGTTGATCGTCTATCCGAGCGATTTCCCTGGGTTCGGAATGTTTATGACTTTACGTCCGGCTATGTGCATTTCTCTGAACGACAGTTCTTCGATGCAGTTCACTCTGTCGGGAACGACGAAGAAAGAACAGTTCGCCTCTCTATCGGCCGAACGGACGACAAGTATCCCGAGTTCAGTTGGGAGGAGTTGCCGGCTTGCTTCAATCATCTGAATGCTATTTTCGAAGAGTTTATGGCCGAGTATGTCGCATGGAAAAGAAAGCGTTACCCCGTCAGTCCACCGGATCTGCGCGAGAGCCGCGCAAACCGATGACTTTGGACGGTCGGTGGCACGATGATGGCTCTGCGCTGAATGGCGGCTTCGACCAAAAGCGATTCTTCCTGCAGAGGGAGTGTTGTCATATTTAAGTCACCTCCACAAATAACGCATCAGAACCACTACGTTCCGATTTGGTACCAGAAGGGTTTTATAGTTGCCCCGAGCAAATTCCTTCAGCTACTAGACCTTGATCCACCGCGGATCAATCTTCCGGATGGCCGGTCCAAATTCGCTCGAAGCGTTCACCCCAATCGTGCGCCCGCCAATTGCTTCGTGGCGGAGGATTTGTATACAACAAGATTTGGCAACGTCATCAACGATGAGGTTGAGCGATATCTATTTGGCGGTATAGATCGACTCGGAGCGGCCGCCGTACGGGTATTTGCAAGTGGTGACTTTGAAGCCATTCACGATTCGTTCCAGCATTTCTTTTCGTACTTAGATGCGCAAAAGGTGCGAACTCCCAAAGGACTTGATTGGATTAAGAGCAAGTATCAGCAATTAACGCAGCTCGATCTAATGATCGAAATGCAGGCACTTCGGCAGATGCATTGCACGATGTGGGTCGAGAGCGTTAGGGAGATCGTGTCTGCTGAAAATTCGGATATTAAGTTTATTGTTACCGATCACCCGGTAACTATTTATAACCCGGCCTATCCACCGAAATCCTTGGCATGCAGTTATCCAGAAGAACCCTCAATCGAACTCAAAGGGTCCCAAACAGTGTTCGCGCTTGATGCGAACCATTGTCTGATTTTGACGAATTTGGAGTACGCAAAAGAACCGGGCAACGTCGATGTGAAATCACCGCGGACCCATGCTCGTTATGGCGGCCAACCAACCATCACGCGTACCGACGCCTTTATCCGCTCTCGCAAGTTGAGCCGTCAGGAGGTGGTAGGAATTAATCGCATCCTAAAGGCCGGGGCCCGGAGATTCGTCGCCGCTAGCGACACGGCTTGGTTAGAGCCGGACAAGCTGTCATCGGAACCGTGGGAATGTCTTGGAAAGATTCTGCAACCACCATCAGACGAGCTTTGGCATTTTGGCGGTGAGATTTACGTTGGTTACAAGGATGGCTCCAGTCACTATCAGGACCAGTTCGGGCGAACGTCGGGTTCACATGAGTACCTAGCGAAAAGTCACCCCGGATCGCCTGATCGAAATGCTCCCTGTGGCTGCGGCAGTGGCCAAACGTTTCGAAATTGCTGCGAAAAGGTGCCTTTGGATGAGCGGCCATCTTGGGACGTTTACAGTATTCGTGAAAGGAACCTGATGTTCTGCCGCGCTGCGCAGGACATTTTGGGATTCGACGCCGGCAAGAGTTGGGAGGACGTCCGCAGAGAGTTGAGTGACGACCAGGTTAAACAAATTCACGAGGCATACGAAAGTCTCTGGCCAGGCGATACAGATCTAGTGGCGTTGTTGCCGCGCCCGACTGCGAGAGCGTTCAGGGGGCTCTATCTTGGTATTGTGGATCCGAGAACAATCGCGGTCAATGTCACAGGTTGGCTGAGTTACTTCGATCAAGTAGTCATTCCCAATCCATTCATCAACGCTGGCAATGTCAAGCCAGACTACAGTCCAACCCACAAGTCTAGCCAGTACAAGGCCCAGACAATCAAGAATGTTCTCCTCCTGACAATACTCGAGCCGTACATCCACGCTGGGTTGGTGCATTTACTGCCCGACCCAGCAGATTTCGGTGGACTCATGCACATCGTGATGGACATGGCGCAGGAACGTGTAGGCAAGGGAGAGATTGACGAAAAGGACATGGAGCGCTTCAGGCTCCTTCAGAGGGACGAACTCAAGCGGGCAACATTAGGGATGCCTTTGGATGCGTTGCGCGGGCTGATAAAGCGCACCTCACCCGAAATGAGCTCCGAAGAAATAGAGCAAGTAACGTCGTACATGAAGGAACAGCACAAACTAGATCCCCTTGCTCTATTGCAAGAACTGCCGCGGGGAGAAGAAGGTGCGCAATTACAAACGATCAAGGGCTTTAACCTCGAAGTGTCTTTGTTCCTCGCTAAGTTAATGGGTGCCGTGATCTACACAGACACCCGCGTTCACTGGCAGCATCTTCACGCCCATACAAGTGCTAGGCAGGGCAGAACACCGCCCGCATGGATTCCGTTAGTCGAAAAAGTGAAGTCAGCGCGCTTCATGCTTGGTGGCAATCCGGTTGCAGACTTTGAACGCCGAATGACTGGCAGCTTTGAGGGCATGAGAACTTCGTGGCGGAAAATAGCAGCTTTCATCGGTGCGAATAGTGGAAAGCCGGTTCCCAAAAAAGTCATCAAGGGGCTACTTAAAGAATTCGGTAGAGCCGAGAGTCGCATGCGCCGAGAGTGGAAAGCTATCGCTTCAACTGATTCCTCATTCCCTCCAGTTCAAGGGCGTGTTGAACTATCGATCCCTGAGCATGGCTTTGAGCGAGCCACTGTGCAAAGGCTTCTATTGACGCATGGACGTGCGAAGAAAGCGCTGCCAACGTCGATGGCGATGTTTATAGACGTGGAGGCCGCTGACTACCGAGCTTAACAGCCAGCCACGCCGCAGCGACAACTTTCCCTGGAACCTACGGCAGGAGGTGAACTCTTGAACGTCTGGGTTCTTTGACTGCTAGGTTGTCCTACGGCAGTGATGAAAGCGCCCATTAACTGCCATCGGCAGCTGAGAGGCAGTTAACCGGCACATTGCCGCCCGATTCTGGCCTGAGACCCAAGGGCGGCTTTGGCCGAATTCCCGACATGAACTGTGAGTACGACTCCGATACGGCTCCGCCGGCACCATAGCCCCCTTCCTGGCTCGGAACGCTATCGCCGTGCTCCGCTCATTGCCCGTCGCCCCTCAGCGACGGCCAACGCCCCATGAGCGATCTATAATGCAACGACCTTAACGCGACAGCAGGCCCCGAGGCATGGCCCTCCTCGAACTGCGCAACATCACCCGGCGCTTCGGGAATCTCGAAGCGGTGAAGGATGTTTCCCTCGACATCGAGGCGGGTGAGTTCTTTACCCTGCTGGGGCCTTCGGGCTGCGGCAAGACCACCATCCTGCGCATGATCGCCGGCTTCGACGAGCCGGACGAAGGGCAGTTGTTTCTCGATGGGAAGGCGCTGGCGGGGATTCCGCCGGAGCGGCGGCCGGTGCATACGGTCTTCCAGAACTACGCGCTCTTTCCCCACCTCACGGTCAGCGGCAACATCGCCTTTCCCCTGGAGATGGCCGGCAAATCCGGCGACGAGATCAAGCGCCGGGTGAACGAGGCATTGGCGCTGGTGCACCTGGAGGACAAGGGCAGGGCCTATCCCCACGAGCTTTCCGGCGGCCAGAAGCAGCGGGTGGCCCTGGCCCGGGGGCTGGTGAACAAGCCGCGCCTGTTGCTTCTCGACGAACCCCTGGGCGCCCTGGACGCCAAGCTGCGGGAGCGCATGCAGGGGGAGCTGATCGCGCTCCAGCGGGAGGTGGGGGTGACCTTCGTCTTCGTCACCCACGCCCAGCAGGAGGCCCTGGCGCTGTCGCACCGCATCGCGGTCATGAACGCCGGGCGGGTCGAACAGACGGACGTGCCGGAGGTGCTCTACTCGGCGCCGAAGAACCGCTTCGTGGCGGATTTCATCGGCACCATCAATCTGATCGACGCCGCGGTGGTGGATGCCGGCCCCCACGGGCTGCGGTTGGCCGCCGCCGGCCTCGGGGAGATCGCCGCGCCGGCGCATCCGGAGGCGGCCGCCGGCAGCCGAGGCGCCCTGGCCATCCGCCCCGAGCACCTGCGGGTGACGCCGGACGGCGGGCAGGCGAGCCTCAAGAACCACTTCGTCGGCACGGTGCGGGAGTATCTCTACCTGGGGGACGTGACGGTCTACAAGGTGGGTCTGGACAACGGCGTCACCCTGGAGGCCCTGACGACCAATGCCGCCCCCGGCAAGGCGCGTTTCCACGAGATCGGCGACCGCGTGTGCGTCGAATGGAGGCATGATGCCGGCGTCTTTCTCCCGGCTTAGGCCCTCGGCGGCGCGCCTGACGCGCTGGCTGGTGACCCTGCCGCCGGCGCTCTTCCTCGTCGTCTTCTTCCTCCTGCCGGCGCTGATCATGGCCGCCGCCAGCTTCCGCGAACCGGGGGAATTCGGCGGCCTGGCGCCCCTGAGCGAGAAGGGATTCACCCTGGAGGCCTATCGCTTCGTCGGCGAGGACGTCATCTACGCGGGGATCCTGGCCAAGTCCTTCCTCGTCGCCGGCGCGACGACGCTCCTCTGCCTGCTGCTGGCCTACCCCCTGGCCCTGCTCATCGCCCGCAGCCCCAAGCGGCAGCGGGATCTCCTCGTGCTCCTGGTGATCCTGCCCTTCGCCAGCAACTTCCTCATCCGGGTCTACGCCTGGATCATCATCCTCGGGCCCCTGAACCTCCTCTATTCGACGACGGCGGTGATCGTCGGCATGGTCTATGTGCATCTGCCCTTCATGATCCTGCCCTTGTACACCAATCTGGAAAAGCACGACCCGGCCCTGCTCGAAGCCGCCCAGGACCTGGGCGCCGGCACATGGACGCGATTCTGGCGGGTGACCTGGCCCCTGTCGCTGCCCGGGGTGTTCTCCGGGGCGGTGCTGGTCTTCATCCCGGTGCTGGGCATGTTCGCGGTACCGGAACTCTTGGGGGGGACCGGCGACATCCTCATCGGCAACCTGATCAAGGAGCAGTTCCTCGACAACCGGGACTGGCCGCTGGGGGCAACCTTGTCCCTGGGACTGACGGCGGCGGTGCTGGCGGTGGCGGGGGTATCGGCCAGGCTGACCCGGGGGCGGGGGGCTGCGGCGTGACAAGAAGCCCCTGGCTGTGGGCCGCAGGCCTCACCACCTACGGCTTCCTCTACGTGCCGCTGGCCGTGGTGGTGCTCTTTTCCTTCAACGATTCGGAATTGAACGCCTCCTGGGTGGGCTTCACCACCCGCTGGTACGGCATCCTGCTGGCCGACGACAACATGCTGCAGGCGGCGGCCAATTCCCTGTTCATCGCCATCGTCGCCAGCACCGTCGCCACCGTGCTGGGCACCATGGCCGGCATCGCCATGCACCGCTGGCGGCCGAAACTGCTGCCCTTCCTGGTGCTGACGCCGGTGGCGATGCCGGAAATCCTGCTCGGGGTCTCGCTGCTGCTCTTCTTCCGCCAGGTGCTGGACCTGACCCTGGGCTTTTTCTCCATTCTCGCCGCCCACATCACCTTTTCCATCGGCTTCGTCGCCATCATCGTTCGCGCCCGCCTGGCGGGGATGGACGAAAGCATCTTCGAGGCCGCCCGGGATCTGGGCGCCACCCCCTGGCGCACCTTCCGCCGGGTGACCCTGCCGCTGATCCTGCCCGGCATCGTCGCCGGCTATCTGATGGCCTTCACCCTCTCCATCGACGATTTCGTCATCACCTTTTTCGTCGCCGGGGTGGGCATGTCGACCCTGCCGCTGCAGATCTACTCGATGATCAAGGTGGCGGTAACGCCGGAGGTCAATGCCGTATCGACCCTGCTCATGGCCCTGACGCTGACCCTCATCGCCCTGGCCTCGCGCTTCGCGCCGGAAACCCTGAAGAGCGGGCAATGAAGGCCCTGGCCGCGCTCCTCCTCGGCTTGTCCGCGCTGGCGGCGGAGGCAGCGGATACCCTCTACCTCTACAACTGGAACAACTACATCTCGGCCGACACGGCAGAGCGCTTCGAGAAGTGGTGCGGCTGCACCCTGAAACAGGATTACTACTCGGACAACGAGGAGATGCTGGCCAAGCTGGAGGCCGGCGCCGCCGGCTACGACCTGCTGGTGCCCACCGGCAACGCCGTCCAGACCCTGATCCGCAAAGAGGAGCTGAAGCCCCTCGACAAGGGGCAATTGCCCCACTTTGCCAACCTCAACCCGGCCTACGTCAACGCCTGGTACGACCCCGGCAACCGCTACTCGGTCCCCTATGCGACGACGGTGACGCTCATCGGCTACAACGCCGACAAGCTGCGGGAACTCCATCTCCCGACCGATACCTGGGCCCTGATCTTCGAACCCAAGTACCTGGAAAAGCTGAAGGGCAGGGTGACCGTGCTCAACAGCCAGCGCGAGCTGATGGCGGCAGCACTGCGCTACCTCGGCCACTCGGCCCAGGACACCGACGCCGACCACTGGCGGGCCGCCCGCGACCTCATCGTTCGCGCCAAGCCCTACTGGGCCACCTTCTCCAACAGCACCTACATCAAGGAACTCGCCATCGGCACCATCTGGGTCGCCCACGGCTACTCCAACGACATGTTCCGCGCCCGGGAGGACGCCAAGGCCGCCCGCCGGCCCTTCGCCATCGGCTTCGCCATCCCCAAGGAGGGAGCCGTGCTGGCGGTGGACAATTTCGTCATCCACAAATCGTCGCGGCGGCCGGATCTGGCGCAGCGCTTCATCGATTTCATGCTCGACGGGGCCAATGCGGCCGACGTCTCCAACCTGATCGGCGCCGGCAATCCCAATGCCGCCGCGGTGCCCCACATCCGGCCCGAAGTGGCCGGGGAGCGGGCGCTCTTTCCGACCCGGGAAGACATCGCCCGGCTGGAAATGCTGCGGGATCTGGACCCGAAGGAACGGCGGCTGATGTCCCGCCTGTGGACCGAGATCAAGGTGAAATGAGGCGGCGCTACCAGGCGTAACCCAGGGTCAGTGCGCATTGCCGGCCAGGGCCGGACTGTCGAGGGCGCAGGGCAGGAAGGCTTTCGTGAAGATAGGCGCGGCTAGGATAAGGGCCGGGAGGGAAGCCTGGGCCTCCCTCCCGTTGGGGGATCAGGCTCCGCGGCCGCCGCGGCGCTGGCGGTCGCCGGGACGCTCGTGATCCCGGCCGCGGCCCCCTTCGGTGGCCTCGCGGGCGAGCTGCTGGTCGACTTCCAGCGCGCCCACCCGTTCGCGCTTCTGGGGTTTTTCCGGCTTTTCCGGACGCTCGCCGCGGGCGATGGTGAGGTCGCCGCTCAGTGCGGACAGGGCCGATGCAGGCGTTGCAACGCTCAGGGCGAGGGCAAGGGCGGAAAGGGTCAACAGGGTCTTGGGCATTTTGGATCTCCTCAAAGGGGTATCTCGGTTGAGCTAGGGGTGGTATGGGATCAAGGACGCAAATCCAATCTCCACAGGAGCACTAGAGCAGCGCCCGTGCCAGCCTGAGCTATGGACACAACCGATTGATTTATTGGTGATTATTTTTCACGACTGCGGAACGACTCATTCCCGCCGGGTCAATTGGCCTGACGACCGGGGCATGTCCCCCACCCACCCCCAGGGCTCCCCCAAGACGACGGACAGCCTCGCGACCCCGTGCCAATTGGGCGGGCCTTACCCCTGCTTGGCGAGCCCGTGCTTGTCGATGCGATAGCGCAGGGTATCCCGCGAAATCCCCAGAATCCGTGCCGCATGGGTAACGTTCCAACCGCTGCGGTTTAGGGCTTGGGTCAGAACGTCCTTCTCGATCTGGTCTAGGGTCTGGCCGCTGGAAGCGCCCTGGGAACCCGCCGGGGTCGCGGGTCCAAGCGCCCGATCGCCGCCGAGCAGGGTGCAGAAGGGCAGGGCAGCGGTGACGATCACCGGGCCGTCGGCAAGCAGGGTCGCTTGCTCTAGGGCATTGCGCAGTTCCCGCACATTGCCCGGCCATGCGTAGGCCCGCAGAGCCCGTTCGGCGTCGGGGGAAAAGGCGAGCCCGGCCTTGCGATAGCGCGCGCTGTGCAAGGCCAGGAAATGCCGGGCCAGAAGGAGGATGTCGTCGCCCCGTTCGCGCAGGGGCGGTACGGAGAGTTCGACGATGCGCAAGCGGAAGTACAGGTCGGAGCGGAAACGACCTTCGCCGACCAACTTCTCCAGCGGCTGGTGGGTGGCGGCGACGATGCGCACATTGACCCGCTGGTCCCGAATGCTGCCCAGGCGCCGCACGGTCTTTTCCTCGAGGAGCTTGAGCAGCTTGACCTGCAAGGCGGGCTCCATGTCGCCGATTTCGTCGAGAAAGAGGGTTCCCCCGTCGGCTGCTTCGACCAGTCCCAGCTTGCGCTCGCGGGCATCGGTGAAGGCCCCCCTCTCGTGGCCGAAGAGCTCGGCCTCCAGCAGGGCAGGGGGAATCGACCCGCAATTCAGTTCGATGAACGGCCCCCGGCGGCGCGGACCGTCCTGGTGCAGAGCCCGAGCGACCAGCTCCTTGCCGGTGCCGGTCTCGCCGGAAATG
This sequence comes from Rhodocyclaceae bacterium, assembly GCA_035345935.1. Classification (GTDB taxonomy): domain Bacteria; phylum Pseudomonadota; class Gammaproteobacteria; order Burkholderiales; family Rhodocyclaceae; genus SSSZ01. The sequence goes on from DAORDK010000034.1 coordinate 8,973, forward strand.
AGCACGGCGGGCGGTTCGTCGTCGCCCAGGGCAGCCTCGGCCTCCAGGATGCGGACCAGGGTGGATTTGAGGCGCTGCATCGGAGGCGAGTTGCCGATCAGCGCGGCGACTCCGCCTTCGCTGTCCCGATCGCGATAATAGGCCAGCGCCGTCTGCGAGCGCTCGCCACCCAAAGCCTTCTCGATGGACAGCCGCAGCTTGCTGAGGACCAGGGGCTTGGTGAGGAAATCCACAGCCCCCAGCTTCATGGCCTCGACCGCCAGATCGACGCTCCCCTGGCCGGTCAGCATGATGACCGGTATGCCTCCGCCCAGGTTGCGCAAACTCGCCAGCAATTCGAGGCCGCTGCGGCCAGGAAGTTGGTAGTCGAGCAGGATGATGTCGGGACAGAATTCGGCGATCAGGGTTTCGCCTTCTTCGGCGCTCCCGGCGGTGCGCACTTCGTAGCCCGAGCGCTCGAGGTAAAGGCGAATGTTCTTGGCGAGAACGGCTTCGTCGTCGATGACCAGGATTCCCGAAGCCATGCCTAGCCGCCTTGAAACGAGTCCCGGGGCCGGGACGGCGCCTGGGGCAGCTTCCGCGCCCAAACTCCTGATTCGTTCACCATCCCCGCGGCGGGCCGGCCAGGCGACCTCGACGGTGTCGCGAAAAGAGCCTCTGGGTACGGATCCGCAAGGCGAATCATTACGCCCATAGCCGCAGGCGAAGCCGGACCACCGTACCGCTGCCGGGTACGCTCTCCAATTCCACGGTGCCGCCGAAACGTTCGGCCAGACGCCGTACCAGCGGCAATCCCAATCCCAGCCCCTTGGGTTTCGTACTGAAGAAGGGTTTGAAGACGCGCCCCATGTCCCGCGGGGCGATTCCCGGGCCGTCGTCGCGCACCCCGACGACGATTTCTTCGCCTTCCCGGTTTGCGCTGAGAACGATGCTCCCGCGAGCAGTCATCGCTTCGCCCGCGTTGGCGATCAGATTTCCCAACATCTGGGTCAGCAGCGCCGCATCGCCGCGCACCGGCGGAAGATCCGGCGCTGCTTCCACGCTCAGTTTGATGCCGCGGCGCTCGAGGTCGCGGAAATAGGGCTCGCCCACCTGGGCCAGGACAGCGTTCAAATCCACCGGCTCCAGTGCGGCATGGGACGGTTTGGCGTAGGTGAGCAACTGGCGGACCCAAGCCTCAAGGCGATCGACCTGGGTGACGATGTCGTGGGCGCAATCGCGAGCCTCGTCGGGGAGAGGGCTCTCCAACGCCAGTTCCGCCGACGAGCGGATGGCCGCCAGGGGATTGCGCAGGCCATGGGCCACTGCCGAACCCATCTCGCCGACCACCGCCAGAGACTCCGACTCGATCAGGCGATCTCCCTGAACTTCGATGATGCGCTGGGCCCGCCAGACGATCCAGAACAGAGCGGCATAGAGAAAGGCGCCAGCGACCGCTGCGGCGAGCCAGATCATTCGCGTTCCGGCGGCGATGGTTTCAAAAAGGTCGGTGGGCACCTTGTACAGTTCGACGACCCCGACGACCTTTCGGCCATGGATGTCGAAAATCGGCACGTAACTTTCGACAAATCGCTGGTTGCCCTGGGCAAGATGCTGATGTTCAGGCTTGACCAGATGCTTGGGATCGACCACCCCGCTATGAACGACGAGGTCGGCCCGCAGGGCTTCCTCGAGTTCCTCATTGTCTTCCAGGCGCTGCCCGATGAGGGTTTCGTCCGAAGACCACACCATGCGCCGGTCGACGGAGTAAACATTGACCCGGAGGACTCCGGGAATACGGTTCATGTGTCCGAGAAAACCCTGCAATTGCTGGGCGTTCGATCCCGTGCTGCCGGAAAAGTAGTCGTAGGCATTTTCGGTAGCGACGATACTGCGCACGAAACTTGCCGTCGCCTCGGCATCGTGCCGAATCATGTGTTCGGTAAGGAATCCGGTGAGCGCCCATGCCGACACCGCGCTGACCAGGACGACCGAAATCAGGTTGGTCGCGGCGAACCAGCGCAATACGTTGAAAGCTTGAAACGGCGCGAGGGCCTTGAGTTTCATCAGCATCTTGTTTGGATCGGTGAATCGACATCCCGATGGCCAGCGGGCTAACATTGTCGCAAAACCGCTGACGAGCTGCGAACGTTCCTCAAGGGGCAAACAGCAATTCAATGAAGAATATTCCGGGTAATACACATTTTTCAACCTCGATCGCCCTGTTTGGCCTCGCGTTTTCGTCATCCGCGACTCCGGCAGGGGCACTTGGCGATCTTGCCTACGGTCGAGACGGCGAAGCCGACCCTCGAAGACCCCGGAGGCCCTCCCCGGTTTTCAAGCAACCGGAAGGATTCTTCGGGAGCAAGCTGCGTGAGCGTACGCTCTTAGGCCGACGATGAACCCAGGGCCCGATCGCCTGGCGCGCTACCTCGCCCTGGCGTGGTGCGGGCTCATCGTCTATGCCAGCCTGCACCCCTTCTCCGGCTGGCGCGACACCGGCGCCTCGCCGCTGGCCTTTCTCGACGCGGGCTGGCCCCGGTACTGGACGGTCTTCGATCTAAGCGTCAACGTGGCGGTCTATCTGCCCCTGGGATTCCTGATCACCCTCGGGCTCTCCCGCCTGCCTGGCCGCTACACCGGCGCCGTCCTGGCCACCCTCTTCGCCGCCGCCCTCAGCTTTACCCTGGAATCGATCCAGACCTGGCTTCCTTCCCGGGTTCCTTCCAATCTCGACCTGGCCTGCAACGCCGTCGGGGGCCTGCTGGGCACCCTATTCGGCCTGTGGTCCGGGCCGCGCTTCTTCGCCCGGGTGGGACGCTGGCAGCAGGGTGTTCTGGCACCGCGGCCGCACGCGGAACAGGGGCTCACCCTGCTCGGCCTCTGGCTCATGATCCCCTTGTCGCCGGAGATTCTCCTCTTCGGCGCTGGCGACCTGCGCCAATTCCTGGGGCTTCCCGGAGCAGTCCCTTTTGCCGCCCCCAGCTTCATCCTGATCGAGGCGGCGGTGACCGCCTGCAATCTGGTTGCCGTCGGCTTGCTCGCCGCCTTGTTGGCGGCCCGGACGAGCCGCGCCTTCGGCTTCGCGGCCGCCGTCCTGGCGCTGGGCTTGGTGGTGCGAACCCTCGCTGCGGCCATCCTGGTCGGCCCCGGCGAAGCCTTGGCCTGGGCTACCCCGGGCGCGCAACTCGGGCTCCTCGCCGGCATCCTGATCCTCGCCGGGACGCTTCCGCTGCCCACCCTGGGCCGCCAGATGGTCGCCGCCATGGCCCTGATGGCCGCCACCGTACTGGTGAATCTCGCCCCACCCAATCCTTACTCGGCAGCCGCCCTGGCCACCTGGCAGCAGGGTCACTTCCTCAATTTCAATGGCCTCACCCGGCTGGTCTCCACCCTGTGGCCCTTCCTGACCCTGCCCTTCCTCTTGGTCGCCGGAAGGCGTTCCTGACCCGACGGGACGCGCCCTCAATGAGATCAGCCCGGATGTCCGGCCGCAGTCCAAGCTTCAATCCGCCGGGACAGATCAGGGAAGGCAACTCTCGACCTGGGCGTCTCCTCGGGCGGCCCGAGTCTCCATGACGGACTGGCATCACCTGAGCACGTCCGCCGCCGAGGCCCGGCTCCGGGTGACTCCTGCCAGCGGGCTTGGGGAGGACGACGCATGCGAGCGGCTCGCCCGCCACGGGCCCAATCGCATCGCCCAGCCGCCTGGCCGCTCCGCCTGGAAGCGCCTGGCGGATCAGCTTGCCCAACCCCTGGTCGTCGTCCTGGTGGTGGCCGGCGGCGTCACCCTCTTCCTGCGGGAATGGGCCGATGCCGCGGTGGTACTGGGCGTCGTCGCCCTCAATGCGGCGATCGGCTACTGGCAGGAAGCCAAGGCAGAATCCGCCCTGGCGGCGCTCTCGGCAACCTTGGCCACCCCCGCCGTGGTCCGTCGCGATGGTCACCGCCGGGCCATAGACGCAGCCCTCCTGGTTCCCGGGGATGTGGTACTCCTCGCGGCGGGCGACCGGGTGCCTGCCGACCTGCGCCTGATCAAGTGCGCCGCGCTGACCACCAACGAATCCTCCCTTACTGGCGAATCGCTGCCGGTCGCCAAACACGCCGGCACTCTGCCCGCCGACACCGGGCTTGCCGAGCGGATCAACCTGGCCTATGCCGGTACCTCGGTGCTGACCGGGAAGGGCACCGGGCTGGTCATCGCCACTGGAGCCGCAACGGAGACCGGACGTATTGCCGGTCTCATCGCCGCTGCCCCGGAGCTTGCCACGCCGCTCACGAGACGCATGGCGACCTTCTCGCGCTGGCTGCTCTGGGTCATCGGCGCCTTGGCGGGGCTGACCTTCGTCATCGGCATGGCCCGCGGAGAAACGGTTTTTGAAATGTTCATGGCCTCGGTGGCGCTCGCCGTAGGCGCCATCCCGGAAGGCCTGCCGGCGGCGGTGACCGTCACCCTGGCCATCGGTGTCTCCCGCATGGCCCGGCGCCGGGCCATCGTCCGCCGCCTGCCGGCCGTCGAGGCCCTCGGCAGTACGACCGTCATCTGTTCGGACAAGACCGGCACGCTCACGGAAAACGCAATGACGGTCCGCGCCTACTGGTGCGGCGGCGAGTCCTTCGCCTTGGAGGGTCACGGATACGGCCCGGCAGGGGGAATCCTGCGGGGCGGCCGGCCGGCGGCAGTCGACGCGGCGTTGAGGGAATGCCTGGTGGCCGGCACTCTGTGCAACGACGCAAGCCTCGGCCAGGGTAGGCCGCCCTGGGCCATCACGGGCGACCCCACCGAGGCCGCGCTGCTGGTGGCCACCCGCAAGGGCGATCTGGACGAGGCCACCGTGCGCGGCCTGTTCCCGCGCCTCGACGAACTCCCCTTCGACGCCGAGCGGCGCTGGATGGCGACCCTGCACCTCGGCGAGGGCGGCCCGGTGATCTATGCGAAGGGCGCGGTCGAGGGCGTACTCGCGCGATGCACCTCCGCCCTGGACCGCGCCGGCGCCCACGCCCCCCTCGATCCGCCGACGGTTGAGGCCGCGGCCCACGCCCTGGCGGCGCAAGGTCTGCGCGTGCTGGCCCTGGCCCGGAGTCACCCGGGCGCGACCGTGCAGACCCTGGATGCCGAACTGGGCGGGCTGACCTTTCTCGGCCTGGTCGGCATGATCGATCCCCCGCGCCCGGCGGCGCCGGCGGCGGTCAAAGCCTGCCAAGCCGCCGGGGTACGCGTAAAGATGATTACCGGCGACCATGCCGCCACGGCCGCCGCCATCGCCGACCGGCTGGGTATCGGCAGCGGACGGGTCCTGACCGGGCGCGATCTGGCCGCCCTGGACGACGCCGCGCTGACTCGGGAGGCGGCCGAGGTGGACATCTTCGCCCGCATCGAGCCCGAGCAGAAGCTCCGCCTGGTCAAGGCGCTGCAGATGAGGGGCGAAGTCGTGGCGATGACCGGCGACGGGGTCAACGACGCGCCGGCCCTGAAGCAGGCGGATATCGGTATCGCCATGGGATTGGGCGGCACGGAAGTCGCCAAGGAAGCGGCCGCCATGGTCCTCACCGACGACAATTTCGCCAGCATCGCCGCTGCGGTGGAGGAGGGGAGGGGGGTCTGGGACAATCTGGTCAAGTTCATCACCTGGACGCTGCCAACCAATTTCGGCGAGGGGCTGGTCATCGTCGCCGCCATAGTCCTCGGGATCACGCTGCCCATCACGCCTCTGCAGATCCTGTGGATCAACATGACCACCGCCGTATTTCTCGGTCTGACGCTGGCCTTCGAACCCATCGAGCACGGCATCATGCACCGGCCGCCGCGGCGGCCGGATGCGCCGATTCTGGGCGTCGCCCTGACGGGGCGCATCCTGCTCGTCTCCCTCCTGCTGCTGGCCGGCGCCTTCGGCCTTTTCCTCCACGCCCTGGATGCGGGCCGCAATCTTGCGGAAGCGCGCACCCTCGCCGTCAATGTCTTCGTGGCGGTGGAGGCCGCCTATCTTTTCAATTGCCGCTCCCTGACCCGGGGACTCCGTTTGCGCGGACTCTTCGCCAATCCCTGGCTGTGGGCCGGCCTGGGGCTGACGGGGATACTCCAGGGACTGATGACCTACTGGCCGCCGCTTCAGTCCATGTTCCAAACCGCTGCTATCGGTCCGGCGGACTGGCTGCGGATCGGCGCCTGGGCAGTTTGCGCGGTCCTGGCGGTGGAACTGGAGAAAGCTCTGGTCGCTCTTTGGCGGCGTAAGCAATGAATCGGTGCAGGGCCATTTCCTCGCCCCGGCGCTATCGACGATAATCCCTCCTCCCTGGAGGAGAGCCATGAGCCATTTCAAACACCACGTCTTTTTCTGCTGCAATCAGCGGGAACCTGGCGAAATCTGCTGCAACAACCACGGCGCGTCGGACGTCCAGGCCTATGCCAAAGACCGCATCGCCAAGCTGAAGATGAAGGGGCCGGGCAAGGTACGCATGAACAAGGCCGGCTGCATGGATCGCTGCGACGAGGGACCGGTCATGGTCGTCTATCCCGAGGCGGTCTGGTACACCTATGTGGATAAGGACGACGTCGAGGAAATCATCCAGGAACACCTGATCCACGGCCGCGTGGTGGAGCGTCTCAAGATATGAAGGTGGTCGAGGAGAAAATCCTGGTGGACGGCCCGGTCGGACGGATCGAGGTCATCATGGAAAAGCCCGACGCCCCCCGGGGCATCGCCCTGGTGGCCCATCCGCACCCTATCGGCGGCGGGGCCAATACCAACAAGGTGGCCTATACCCTGGCCCGGACTTTCGTCGCCCTGGGCTACGCCGCCTTCCGTCCCAATTTCCGAGGCGTCGGCCTGACCGAAGGCGCCCATGACGAGGGCGTCGGCGAGACCGACGACCTGCTGGCCGTACTCCAGGACGCCAGGTGCCGTTGCGGCGACCTGCCGGTCGCCCTGGCCGGGTTCTCCTTCGGCGCCTATTGCCAGACCCGCGTCGCCAGGCGCCTGGCCGAGAGCAAACACCCGGCCCAGCGCCTCGTCCTGGTCGGTACCGCCGCCGGCTTTGTCGAGGGCACCCGCAGCTACGAGACCGAGGCCGTCCCCCACGACACCATCGTCATCCACGGCTCCGCGGACGAGACCGTACCCCTGCAGAACGTCCTCGACTGGGCCCTGCCCCTGGATCTTCCGGTGGTGGTGGTGCCGGGCGCCGACCATTTCTTCCATCGCCGCCTGCACCTGATACGCGATATCGTCACCCGCGCCTGGCGCCACTGATCGGTTCGCTTGCGGTACGCCTTCGCGGCGCCCTCAGGTCGGATGCGATGCCTCGGCGACCCGGGGGGTGGGGGAGGTCAGCCAGCGTTGCAGCGCCTCGGGCGCTAGCGGGCGGCTGAAGAAAAACCCTTGGGCGAGAGGGCAGCCGAGGGAGAGCAGGAAATCCTTTTGTTCGGCGGTCTCGACCCCTTCGGCGAGGACTGCGAGGCGTAGATTGCGGGCCATGGCGACGATGGTGCGGACGATTTCCTGGTCGGCCTCTCCGCCAGGGATGTCGCGCATGAAGCTGCGATCGATCTTGAGCTTGTCCACCCGGAAGCGCTTGAGGTAGGCCAAGGACGAGTAACCGGTACCGAAATCGTCGATGGCCAGACGGACACCGAGGTTCTTGAGGGCGGCCATCCGCGTCTCGGCGTCGGCCCCCAGGGCGACCAGGGCATTCTCGGTGATTTCCAGTTCGAGCACCCCGGGCGGCAGTCCGCTTTCGGCAAGCACGGCGGCGACCTCCTCGGCCAGGAGGGGATTGCGCAACTGCACCGGCGATAGATTGACCGCCAGAGTCTCCAGGGCAAGTCCTGCCCGCCGCCAGGACCCGAATTGGGCACAGGCGCGGCGCAGTACCCATCCCCCCAGGGGAACGATGAGGCCGGTTTCCTCGGCATGGGGGATGAAGCGGTCGGGCGGCACCCGCTCTTCACCGGGAGGCTGCCAGCGGACCAGGGCTTCCACCCCCACCGTCTCGCCGGTTTCGATATTCAGGAGGGGCTGGTAGTCGAGGGTGAATTCCTCGGCGGTCAGCGCCCTGCGCAGGGCGGCCTCGAGGGCCAGGTGGCGGCTCGCTTCGCGCCCCAGGGACTCGGTGTAGAAATGGTAGTGGCCGCGGCCGGCCGCCTTGACGTGGTAGAGGGCGGCGTCGGCGAAGCGCACCAGTTCGTGGGAATCGCGACTGTCGGCGGGATACATGCTGATGCCGATACTGCACCCGAGATAGACGGTCTGGCCGGAATCCAGCTTGATCGCCGCGCGCAGCTGATCGACCAGCAGGCCGGCGACCTGGGCGGCGTCCTCCGGCGAGTCCAGGTCTTCCAGAAGCACGACGAACTCGTCGCCTCCCAGACGAGCAAACGTATCGGAATCCCGCAGGCGGCTTTTCAGGCGGCGGGAGACTTCCTGGAGAACCTGGTCGCCTACCGGATGCCCAAGGCTGTCATTGACGTGCTTGAACCGGTCGAGGTCGATGAACAGGACGGCGCCGCCGCGGCCGCAACGCTCGCCGTGGGCGACCGCATGCTCGATCCGCGAGAGGAGCAACAGACGGTTGGGCAGCCCGGTCAGCGCATCGTGATGGGCCAGGAATTCCATTTCGGCTTCCGATTCCTTGATGCGCGAGATATCGGTGAACACGCCGACGTAGCTGGTGGGTTCGCCTCGCTCGTCGAGGATCGTGCTGATGGTGAGCCACTCCGGGTACACGGAGCCGTCCTTGCGCCGATTCCACAATTCCCCCTGCCAGCTTCCGTTCGCGGCCAGGGCTTGCCACATGGTTTCGTAGAATTTTGCGTCGTGGTGGCTCGATTTGAGGATATTGTTGCGGCGGCCGACCACCTCGGCCTCGCAATAGCCGGTGATGGTCGTGAAGGCCGGATTGACGGCGACGATGGTCCCGGTGAGATCGGTCAGCACGATGCCCTCCCGGGTACTGCGGAAGATCGCCTCGGCACGGCGTAGACCATCCTCCGCGCGTTTGCGCTCGGTGGTGTCCCGGGTCACGCCGAGAAGCCCGGTGCACCGCCCTTCGGCATCGCACAATGGGGCCATGTGGGTTTCCATCCAGCGATGGCCCCCCTTGAGACCGGTGATTTCGAATTCCAGGCGGCCGCTCTCGCCGCGCACGACGGCCTCGGCCAGAGCGGCAAAAGCGGGCCTATCCCGGGGCACCACGAGCTTGGCCAGTTCGCAGCCGCTGACCTGCTCGAGGGAGTCCGCCTCGATCATTTCCAAACCGGCACGGTTGATCGTCTCCAGAGAACCGTCGAGCGCCAGAACCTTCACGCATTCCGGCTCGGCCTCGATGATTGCCTGCAGACGGGCCTCGCTGTCTCGCCAGCGGGCGGCGCTTTCTTCCAGGGCCCTTTGCTGCCGTTTCTTCTCGGTGATGTCGCGGGTGGCGCAATAGGCCAGGAGACGGCCGTCCATGCGGAAGAAGGTGACGCTGATCTCCACGTCGAGCAGGCTGCCGTCGCGGCGGCGGTGCACGGTCTCGAAAGTGATGTCGGTCGCTGCGGCGAAGTTGCTCGGCAAAATCTGGTTCAACAGGGTATCGGCGTCGTATTGGGCATTCCAATGCGTGACGTCCATGGCCGCCACTTCCTCGGGCGTATGGCCAAGCATGCTGGCGAATTGGCGATTGGCCTCGACCACCCGGCCCCGCTCGTCCAGGATGGTGATGCCGTCGCTGGCGCTTTCCAAAAAAACCCGGTTGCGGTCGGCCTCGGCCACCACCCGCTCGACCAGACGCAGCAGCGCCAGGGCGGCAATCACTGAAAAGAGGGCAAAGGCAGCGACCAGCAAGCCGGTACGCCGGACCTCCCCGTGCCAGGCGCCCAGGTAGTCGTTGGCCGCCACACCGACACTGACCATCAGCGGCGCCCGCTGCAGGCGCCGCAGAGTGGTCACCCGCTCCAGGCCATCCACGGCCACCGTCGAGCGATAGGTGGCCTCGACCACGCCGGAATCCGCAAGTCGGCGCAGTTCGGGGGAAACGATGGTGTTCCCCGGCCGGCTGGTTTCGCCGACGCCGTTGTCGGGCAGGCGCACAAGGAAGCCGAGGTCGGCGGTGCGCAGGGTGATGATGCCCAGCGATCCGGCGTCGAAGGCGGCGAACAAGCGGGAAAATTCGTCCAGGGGAACGGGCGCCGAGATAATGCCGGCGAAGCGACCGCCGGGCGCCTCGTAACGTCGTGCAAAGGTGATGATCCAACGCCCGACGATACGCCCGAAGATGGGTTGCGACATGACCAGGCCCGCGCCGGGATCCGCCGCCAGGGTCTGAAAATAGGGGCGGTCGGCCAGATTGACCGGCTTGGCGGGG